>NZ_JBBPFR010000023.1:0-74891 GCF_037969685.1 Stenotrophomonas sp. G106K1
CCAGAATGTCCAGGCACTGCGCTGCCGCACGCGGGCTGCCCGGCAGCGCGAACACCAGCATGTCATCCAGCTGCACCACCTCGGCACGGCTCAACCAGGCCATCGGCGTGTGCTGCGCACTCAACGCACGCACCATCTGCGCCAGCCCGTGCACCGGCCGCGCGTTTAACGAACGCAGCGCCTCCGGGGTCAGGTCGCGCGGGCCCAGCCCGGTGCCACCGGTACACAGGCACAGGCGTACGCCCTCGCCCGCCAGCGCACGCAGGCGGCCCGCCAGCGGCTCGATGCCATCGGGCAGTACCTCGGCAGCCACCACCTCGCCACCGAGCGACTGCAGTCCGCTCACCAGCTTCGGGCCGGACTCGTCGGCATAGCTACCCTCGCTGGCGCGATCGCTCAGGGTGATCACCGCACAGGCCGCACCGTTCAGGCCCTTCGGCGGGCGCGGCCTGAAGCGCGCGTGCTCGCCCTCGTCCATGCCATCAGGATGCAGCCACAGGCCGCGCTTGCCGCCTTCCTTGAACAGCAGACGGATCCCCTCGATGCGCAGCGCCGGCTCCACCGGCTTGCTCAGGTCGTACAGGGTCAGCAGTGCGGCGTTCACCCCGGCCAGTGCTTCCATCTCCACACCGGTGCGGGCCTCGCTGGCGCACTCGCACCACACGCGGATCGACTGCCGTTCCGGCACCGGCGCGCAGTACACCTGCACCAGTTCCAGCGGCAGCGGGTGGCACAGCGGCATCAGCATCGAGGCCATCTTCGCCCCCTGCAACCCGGCAATCTCGGCCATCACCAGCGCATCGCCCTTGGGCAGGCGGCGCTCGACGATCAGCGGATAGGCCACTGGACCCGCGTGCAGCTCGCCCACCGCCACCGCGCGGCGGCGGGTAACGCGCTTGTCGCGCACATCGGCCATGTGGAAGGCCGCAGTCAATTCACCCCTCATCGCGCTCCTCATCCTCCGATCGAGGCCAGATGCGGGGTCAACCCGGTCTGGCCCTGGTGCAATCCGTGCCCGGCTGCTTTCAGGCCAAGCTGTGTGGTGATGCGTGCCAGCAGCGCGTCCTGGTCATCGTCGCTCTGCAGCAGCGGGCGCAGCGGCACGCCGAATTCGCCGAACAGGCACAGCCGCAGATCGCCCTTGGCGGTCACCCGCAGGCGATTGCAGCCCTTGCAGAAGTCACGCGAGTACGGCGCGATGATGCCCACCGTGCCGCGATGCTGCGGGTGGCTGAATTCACGCGCCGGGCCGGCATCGGCCGCGCTCGGGCGCTCGTGCCAACCGGCGGCCAGCAGCTGCTCGATCATCACGTCGGCACGCAGGTGGTGCCGCTGGAAATAGGCTTCGTTGTCGCCGGTGCGCATCAGTTCGATGAAGCGCACGCTGAAAGGACGGTCGCGCAGGAAGTCCATCCACTGCGGCAGCTCGTCGTCGTTCAGGCCGCGCAGCAGCACCGCGTTGAGCTTGATGGCCGGCAGACCCAGTGCCTGCGCCATCGCCAGCCCCTGCTGGATTTCCGGCAGGCGGTCGTGGCCGGTGATGGTGCTGAAGCGCTCGCGCTGCAGGCTGTCCATGCTCACGTTAAGCGCGGTCAGGCCGGCCCGGTGCCAGCCCGGCAGGCGCCGCGGCAGCAACGTGCCATTGGTGGTGATGGCCACCTTGCGGATGCCCGGCACGGCCGCCACCGTGGCGATGATCTCATCCAGGTCCTTGCGCAGGCTGGGCTCGCCACCGGTAAGGCGGATCTTGGTCATCCCCAACATGGCAAACGCGCGCACCAGGCGCGCGATCTCGTCCACCGCCAGGAAGCGCGGGCGGCCATCGGCCTGATAACCGTTGGGCAGGCAGTAACTGCAACGGAAGTTGCAGGCCTCGGTCAACGACAGGCGCAGATAGGGAAAGCTGCGCCCGAATCCGTCGGTGAGTTGGCTCATGGCTGTTTCACCTCCTGACTCCACCGTGCCGCTGGGCGCCTGAACGGGTTGTCGACCCGAGCACTCAGAGTGCGCCGGGGCGCTGAAAGCGTCAACCCGCGGCCCCGACTGCGAATGCACCGATTGGTAGGGCCGCCAGCCCTGTCGTTTTCGAACCGCCTGCCGTCCCCCACTCCTTCACCCAACCACGACGCCTGTCGCAGATTGCCTGGTCGCAGTGGACCAACGCGGCAGCCAGCGCTGCCAGTACTTAACAGCGTGGTTCAATGCCGAAAGCGTCTCCAATCGTGAGCTATTTGCAACTCTTCTGATTGGCATTGCACAGCGACGCGGGCTCAGATGGCGTGCCACCGAAAACGGGTGGCCGGGTTTCGAATCCCGTGTTGGCGTTGAGTGATTGCGCTTGCCAGCCGGCGTCCACATTCCGTGGCGCCGGCTGGCAATCCGTCTGCCGGCTATGGCGGGCGGTGCGTGGGGGCGTTCGCGCCCACCGGCTTGACGTCAACCCGGATTCGAACCACGTACCGTCCGCCACCTCTGTGTGGCGGCTACCGATTGCCTTGCACGGAGCCTCGCCATGAACGGATCTGACCTTCCCCACCTGCACGCCTACCGTGACCCGGCCAATGACGATGACCTGGCAGAGGCTGTGCCCTGCGCGGATGCGAATACCCTGATTGCCAACCTGAAGCGCATCGGCAAAGGCGCTGCGGCCGACGGGCGGCCCTGGCCGGAGCGGCATCAATTGCCCGGGCGCTGCATGGCGCTTGCCGATGCCGATTGCGCACTGGCCGGGTTGCGGGTGGTACAGGAGGTGCTGCTGGCGGCAGAGCGAACCCGGCAGAACGGCGAGCCCGAGGACTATGTGGGCGACCGGGTGATGGAAGGGCTGATGCTGGCGTGCCTGGCGTTGAGTGCGCAGGCTGTGGGGCGGTTGCAGGTGGAGGGGTGAACGCGGCCCGTGTGGAATGCATTCTTCTCGCGCTGCCAGCGCAGGCCAGCAGGCCCAAGCTGGAATGCCGGGACAGCAAAGCTAGCGCTCCACTGCACCTCGGGAGGCGAACAACCAGGAAGAAGCAAAACTTCCCAGCAGGCATCCTGCGGCAATGGCAGCAAACAATCGCCACCCTTGGCCTCCACCTGTAACCAAGGTGTAACCGATCGCGCCCAATGCCATTGCACAGAGAATCAAGCCTGACATGAAGCACTGCTGGACAAATTAGCCAAATTCAAACAAAGGGGCATCAATCGTCGACCTATGCATTGGCTGCCGCATCAGTATCGATAGAAATCCTGAAACAAATACAATAAGCGCGACGAAAACCAGCGTGAGGATCAGCCCATCCGCGAACGACCCGGCCACCTCGTGCTCCCCGACCATCGGGCCGGCAGCCAAGCCAGCGACGATCAATCCGACGTTCGCGATTCTCGGTGCATTAAATTTTTTCATCGGCCAGTCATCGGCGTTACCAGTTGCGCCCTTGTTACACGTGATGAAACGATTCACTACTGCTCGCAAACTCCAGAACTGTCACCGATTAATCGAGCCGTCTGAGCAGACCAGCTCTCCAGAAGATGCTGTGCGCCTGATCCGCCACCGCTCTTCAGTACAGAAAGAATTGCATCCAATCTACGTTGAACCGCATTGGACATTGGCAAATTCAAAAGCCTCTTCAGCGTGGCATCTGCCGCAACGAAATCGCCAAGCCGGATGGCGGATATGTATTTTATCCACTCCGAGTACTCGCTAGTGAAGTCAAGGCCGTCGACATAGATCAACAGATCTGCCGCCGTCTTCACCGCCTCAAGTTTTTTGGCGTGCGTCTTATGCATCCCACAGAAAAAATCTTTATCCACTTCCGCGCTTGCAATCCTCTGACCTAGAGACATGTGCAGGAAGGACAAATCATCATAGGTCGGAACTACGAAGGTCCATATATAGGTAGAGGATGGAGCAGGATCCAACGTGAAGCCTGAGATAACATCCCGCGTATGAAATGCAATCAAAAAGTTGCCAACGGCGCGCAGACCACTACTCTTGGCCCGGCGCTTCATTCTCCAAAGTGCTATGGATTTCATGCCAGGGCACTCACCTTTCCAGAACGCCGCAAAGTATAGTACCTCTAGGGAGATGCTTGTGGTAATTGCTAATTTCCGCTGCAGCCAGACCAGCGACTCCCGACTTCAAGCCCATTACATAATCAAGTCAAGCCGTTGGATGTCGGTCACGCTTATCGATATCGGCAACGACCCTGCCCTGGTGATCAAAGTACTCCCCCCCAAACTGCTTCCAGTCTTCATTAGTGCTAGCGTGCACCGTCAAGCCAGTGATGCAAGGATGCGCTGCAGGATCGTCTATGACCCCGACATTACCTCCATTTTCAGACCGCATGAGGCTGCCCCTCCTCTTCGCACTCTGCTTGATACTCACCTCCTGCGATCTGGTGATGGACAGTTCCTACGCCACGAAGCAGGAAGCCGTCGACGCCGAGATGATTGCCAAGGGCTGGATTCCCGCGTGGGTGCCCGATGAGGCTACCGACCTGCGCGAGGTGCACGACCTCGATTCAAACGTGAGCGCGCTTGCCTTCAGCAAACCACGCAGCAAGCAGTTGTTGTTGCCGCCCGGTTGCCGGCCCGTCGACCACAGCGCTACGCAGCCGGCGCTGTTCAATCGAAGCTGGTGGCCGAGTGAGACCGCTCTGAAGCGCTCCTATACCTTCTTTCGTTGCGAGCCCGAATTCGGCAAGTCGATCTTCGTCGCAACAAGCGGCACGGGCAATCGCGTGCTCTTCTGGCGCACGTACGCTCGCTGATGCGCATGCCCGCCCTCCTCTTCAACCCGAAATTACAGATGCGCATTCCAGGAACGGTCCTTACCACCCTCGCCCTGTGCCTGTTGCCCAGCCTTCCAGCTTGGGCAGAGCAAAGCACGCCTGCCGATGTGGAAGCGATTAAACAGGTGATCGAGTCCTTCCGCACCTCGCTGATCAACAAGGACAAACCGACCTACATGAGCTTGTTCTTCTCGGATAGACCGGAAGACATCGGCTGGCAGTTCGTGTCCGAAGACCGGCGATTGGCGGACATCCGCACGGCCAAGCCCGATGCGGTCAAGGCACGAAAGATCCCATCGAACAACTTCATTTCGCTCATCGATGAGGCCGTGGCCACTGCAGAGCGACGAGAGGAGAAGTTCTTCAACACGAAGATCGACACAGACGTCGATGCGGCATCTGTGTCGTTCGATTACAGCTTCCACGCCAACGGTGCGAAACAAAACTGGGGCCGGGAAATGTGGCAGCTGATCCGCACCGAACGGGGCTGGAAGATCTTTTCAGTGATCTATTCGATACGCGACAAACGCAGTCCTGGGGAGAGCTGATACTCCGTTTCAGCCAGTCAACGTCAACCGCCACGAGCAGCAGAATCCTGATTCCGCAGCCGCTTCGCAAAATACCGCGTAGGCGACTGCCCCAGCGCTTTCTTGAACATCGTGATGAACGCTGTCACCGACTCGTAGCCCAGGGTTTCAGAAACCCGCTGCACCGCCGCGCCGCCGGCAAGCTCCCGAATCGCAACCAGCAGGTGCAGTTGCTGCCGCCAGCGCCCGAACGACAGACCGGTTTCCCGATCAATCAGGCGCGTCAACGTGCGCTCGCCCAGTGCCAGGCGTTTGGCCCATTCACTGATGGTGCTGCGGTCGGCCGGATCGGCCGACAGCGCCGCAGCCAGCGCACGGATCTTGGGGTGATCGCTCACCGGCAGGTACAACCGCTCGGCCGGCATCTGCACCAGTTCGTCCAGCAGCACCCGCGCCAGCCGCTCGACATGCCCGCCGCGCGGGTAGTCCTGCGGCACATCGGCCAGGTGCAGGATCATCTCGCGCACCATCGGTGAGAGCGCTGAACGAGACTCGCTTGGAATGCACCTTGCGCCTCCAGGCTCACCAGCGAACGGGAAAAGGCCCACCGGTACTGCAGCCCCCCCCCTTTGTCTCGCGTTTTACTCCGTCTCATCAACAGCATTGCCCCTCGCTCACTCGCCTGCCGCCCTCTTTCCGGATAGAGCAACCAGGAAGATCAGAACAAGGGCGATGCACACTGCCACGTTGAACAAGAGGATGGGGCGTATGGCGAGGTAGAGCTCCCCGACTCCCAAGGAATAAGAACCATGATTGGACTGCGAGCCCAGCGCTCTGGCAATGATCTGAATCCACACAAGCGAAGCTATCTGGACCGCAATGATTCCAATCGCGGAGAAGAGCCTTCTGGTGGGAGTTCTACCAACCATTGCGAAATACGCGAGCACCAAGAGGGCCGCATAGAAAACAACCAACATCCAAGTCATCCATCCTCCCCTGCGGAAACTTCAGCGCTCACGCACCCCGTGCTCGCCGACTTTGATCAGACCTTCCCTGGCGCGATGAAACCGTTTGCTGTGCCTTGGCAAGCCACGGTCAACACCCCTTCCATCTCCGGCATGAATCCATGCACGCCGCCTCGCAGCTGGGAACGCCCAATCCGTCAGCCTTGGGGGGCTTGGTCATCTCCGGGATCGACAGCTGAGCCGGCCGCATGATGAGCAGTGCTGCTCGTACTCCTTGATGCACGATGGCTTGCAGCACTACGCCGGCGTCCGTGGAACTGAAAAGTCTTCATCGTTGACGCCGTTTCTTTCCTGAATGGGCTGATGGACTGTCGCGCAGCCCTTGTCGGATCGCGATATCCAACGCTACTGCCGCCGCGACGAAGCACATCGCCGCGACGGCCCTCTCATAGGCCAATTGGCCAAAGTACTGCTGAATCGCAAATCCAAAACCACAAAGTCGACCGCACAGCGTGCCGCTATTGTTGATTCCAAACTTCAGAACCAAGACGCCCATGAAGGCAGCCAGACTGCAGAATACCAAGCCCGGAAAGAAAACGAGGGGGCGCCAAGCTCGCTTGGGTTTCGACATCAACGGCTCCAATACTGATGGAATATCTCAAAACAGACACTACTTGCGGGAACGCCATACCTTGAAAATTTCGATCCCCCAGCCATAAGGCTTCGGATCCACCGGTCCAAATGGGGGCGAGCCCTCATTGCAGTACGGTTCCAGGCACTGATATCCGCGCGAATTGACCTGTGCAACCGTCGGGTTCGAGGGCATCCAATTCGTCTGAACGTCATCATTGAGAGAACAGGCGAGGAGGCTGGCACGCTTTATAGCTTTCCTGCAGTACTGAGTGTAATCGAACTCTGACATAAGACTCGCCATATTCTCGGCTGAAGCCACGGACTCAGGTGAGAGACCGTTCGTGTAGATGGGTGTCGTGTGGCTGTTACTTTTGATCTCTCTTCTGATTGCCGAGTTCCACATCGCACGTTGGCGCGAATTCCCACCACCGGGTCGACCACGCTGCTGGCCTTCAGAGTCGATAAATGAGATTGGATCGGAGTCCACATAAGCGAAAGTGGTGATTCCTCCAAGAAGACCAATCCGATCGCTCTGTGAATATCGACCAATCGCCGGCTCATACTCGCGCTGGTAGTTGTAGAACAACCCACTCGCATCCGTCGCCTGCTGCCCAGGGAATCGCAACGCCAGCTCAAACGCCACTCCATCCCCATCGGGGTCGTCGTCCGGTGCTTGATCACCGAACACTTCGCTCTTGTTGCTCCACTCCCAGATCGCAACATCGCGCACGGAGTCGATCACCACGCGCGGCGTACCCAGGTGGTCCGGCTGGATGTAGGCCAGCTCCGGCACGCCGGTGCCCGGCACATTGATCAGTGCCACCGGATAGTTGTCCAGCCAGATCGCCTGTTGCTGCGCCTGCCCCGTGGCCGAATAGTTGCCCAGCCACTGCCCTGCCTCGCCATACAGCGTGAGCTGTGCTGCACCACCGGCTGGGGTGCGCAGCACGCGCTCGCCGCGATGGTTGTACGCATAGCTCTCCAGCACGGCGCTACCCTGCTTCACCGCGTTCATCCGGTTGGCATCGTTATAGGTGAACACCTTGCTGCCAATGCTGGTGGTGTTGCCCGATGCGTCGTGATTCCGCACCTCGCCATCCACCGCAGTCAGCCGGTGGCTGGTTGCCGGATAGGTATAGGCGGCCGTTCCAGCCGACGTAGTCAGCGAGGTCCGGTTGCCGGTGGCGTCGTAGCCGTAGGTTTCAATCGGCGTGCCGGTCGTACCGTCCTGGGTCTGGGTCAGGCGGCCGAGCGCGTCATAAGCGTACTTGGCCAGCACTTCGGACCCTGCGCCGTTCTTCAGCTCGGTGATCGAACCCACCGGATCATAGCCATAGCTCAGCGACAGGCCCCCTGCCGCCGGGTCATGCACGGCCTGCGGGCGGTAGTCCAGGTCCAGCGGCCGCTGCAATTGACGGCCGTTGCCATAGGTCCAACCGGTCGCCGGGCCGAAGGCTGCATAGCTCACGTTGTTCACCACGATCTGGCGCGCTTGGCCAGGCCGGGTCAGTCCGATCTGGCTAATGCGCCCTTGGGTATCGCGCAAGTAGTCAGCCACGCTGCCGTCCGGGTAGGTCAACGCCGTCAGGCGGCCCGAGTTGCTGTAGGCATATCGCAACGTGCTGACGACACCGTTGACGGTCTGCACCTTGCGGGTGATCTCGCCGAAGCGGTTGTGGCAGTACTGCGTGCTGCCACTGGCGTGCAGCACCTGCCCCAGGCGCCCCTTGGCGAATCGCTCATCAGCCACGCAGACGGCCGGCGCCACATCATAGCTGTAGCCCACGTCCAGATTGGGGTCCGGATAGGCAATACCAGTCAGGCGGTTGAGTGCATCGTACTGATAGGTGGCAGTGACACCGCGCGCGTCGGTGGCGGTCTTGCGGTTGCCAGCCACATCAACAGTGAAGCTGCTGGCGCCACTGTCCGGACTGATCTGGCCGGTCAGGTCACCAAAGCCGTTGTACGCGTAGGTGGTGTGCAGGCCCTTCGGGTCGGTCACCTGGGTGACCTGGTCCAGCGCGTTGTACTGGCTGCGGATTTCCGCCGCAACACCGCCGACGTCCTGCAGGGTCCGCGCCAGCCGGTTCAGCGGATCGTACTGCTGGCTGGTGACGCGCTGCAGGGCGTCGGTCACCGTCTGCGGGTTGCCGTTTGCATCGTAGGTGAAGCTGGTGGCGTGGTTGCCGGCGTCCTTCAGCGCCGTAAGCTGGCCAATCGTGTTGAAGGTGCGTGCCAGGGTGCGGCGCAGGGTGCCGCTCGCATCCAGGGTATCCTCCTTCAGGCGATTGCCGGCATTGTCCAGCGTGTAGTGGACGGTGTTGCCGGCGTTGTCCTCGATGTCGGTCAGTCGTTGTGCCGCGTCATACACGTAGGTCACGCTGCTGCCATCGGGCTCGGTGACCTGTTGAACCTGGCCGGTGGGCCAGTAGCTGATCTGGGTGGATCGATCCTCGGCGGTGGTGGCGCCGCGTACGGTCACCGAGTTGGGCCAGCCACGAGCATGGTAGGCGTAGTCGGTGACCACGCCATTGGCATCCTTCACCGACAACGGTCGCCCGTAGGCGTCGCCTGCCGGGAGTCCCAAGGACGCACTTGCATCGGGCGTGCAGCGCGGCGACGATGCGGTTCGGTTTAGGGGAACCCTGCATGGAATTGCTGACGCTCGACCATTTCGCCCGCCACGTTGACCAGACCTTCTTGGCAGTCATCAACGACGGCGAGGTTCCGTTCGTGCTGGTGGAGGCGCGCGCGCTGAATCCATCGCAACTGCCGCCAGGCGCGGCGCGTGTGCCGTTCTCGCTGTTGTTCCGCAACGGCTCGGCCTTCCTGTTTCCGCAGCAGATCTATCAGATGCGCCACGCCGACGTCGGTGAGGTAGGCATTTTCCTGGTGCCGGTGGCGCGTGAGCAGGCGGGATTCCTGTATCAGGCGATCTTCAACTGAGAATGTGCCCCGCGGACAGGCAGGCGGCGGCGTGTCGCCGGCTCAGTCCCGTGCCCAACGCAGCAACAGATGCGAGCCCTGGTCGTGGATAACGGCGAATCCCGCGCGCCGGTACAGGCGCTGCGCGGCAACGTTGTCAGCCTGCACGTGCAGGGTCATGCCGCAGCCCAGCACGGCGGCCTCGCCTTGGCTGTGGCTGATCAGCGCCGCAGCCAGGCCACGTCCGCGCTCACCGGGAAACAGGCAGACATCGACGATCAGGTGATCTGATGTTCCGCGCTGCAGGTAATAGCGGCCAACCGGCACACCGCCACGCTCTATGGCAAGAAAATCCGAATCGCCGTAGTGCGCCTGGTAGTGCTGGTGCTGCAGCGCGAACTGGCTGTCGACAAACGCGCGCTTGGCCGCCGCGGGCCAAGGCACCGGAGCCAGTTCCTCGGCGCGGGTGCTGGCGTAGAGATCGCGCAGCCACGGCAGGTCCTCATCGCGCAGCGGGCGCAGGACATACCCGCGCTCGCGCAGCCACGCAGGGGTACGCAGGCGGTCGTCGCGGCCCGCCGGAAATGAGGTGAGCTGCGACGAAGCCTGCATATCTTCAGCTGAAGCTGGGGAACACACCCTGCAACGCGATGCAGAAATTCGTCGCGAGGTAGGGCTGGCGGTTTTCATGCGGCTGGCCGCCACCGGACGGACCGATCATGCTGGGACTGAACTGTGCGTTGGCGGTGGCGTTGGCCACGAACGGCGCCCCTGAGGTCGGCAGGCCCAGGTAGTTGCCGGCCACCGGAGTGCTGGTGCGCTTGGACTGGTCGGGCTGGTTGTAGATCGTCAGGGAGTGGCTGTGCGACGGCATTTCCATCTGCGTCAATGCCACCGAATTGCTGCCATAGGCTTCACCGATGCTGCGTGGGGACAGCCCCGCACCCTGGCCCTGCTCGGTGGCCGCGCGGTTGACGAAGTTGGGCAGCTGGAACGTCGTTCGTCCGTCGCCACCGTACTGGGTGCCCAGCAGCGAAAACAGCGCAGTGTTCTGCTGGATCGGCAGGGTCACGCCATTGCAGCTTGCCCAGCCACGCGGCGGGAAGTTGAAGCCGAAGATCTGGATTTCGCCGATGAAAGGTTCGGTCATGGTCGTGTCCTGGAATCGAGTATGCGCAGGTGGCGGCTCAGCCTTGCGAAGGGAAGACGCCAGCCCAGGCGATGCAGAACTGCACCGTGAGCGTGGGCATCTCGTTGTCGTGCGGCTGGTTGCCACCCATGCTGACAACGGCATTGGCCGCCAGGGTCGCGCCGTTGGCCCCGGTGATATCGGTGACGTACATGGTCTCGCCTGACAACGCTGCCGGCACTACGGTAGCGCCAACCGCACCGGTGGTTGCCAGGCCGGTGGTGGCCATCAGCGATGGGGTATGTTGCGGCAACTGCGTCTGCAGCAGAGTGACACTTTCGCTGCCCGCTTTCTGCCCGATCACGTAGGTACTCAATCCCTGTCCGCGGCCCTGGTGGATCGGCACGCGGCCACGCAGGTCAGGCACACCGAAGGTATTGATGCCGTCGCCGCCGTAAGTGGTGCCGATCACGGTGTACAGCATTTCGTACTCGGCAATCGATTGAAGCGAACCGTCGCATGCGAACCAGCCGTCGGGCACGCGCGCAAAGCCGAACATGCGGATTTCTCCGATGTAAGGGGTGCTCATGGGGAACTCCTGTAATGGGCGTCGGAAGAATCAGTTGCGCGACGGGAAAATGCCGTTCAGCGCGATCACGAAATTGATCACGGTGTAGGGCTGCAGGTTCGGATGCGGTTGGCTGCCGCCGCCCGGCCCCACGCCCTGCAGTGGAACCAGGGTGCCGTTGGCCGGTCCGAAGATGGCGCTGCCGCTGGTGCCGTACAGGCCCCCGGTAGGGTTGCGGGCCGTACCTGCAGTGGTGGTGCCGTTGACCACCGGGCTGTGGGCCGGAACCTGAGTGGGCAGCAGGGTGACGCTCTCCACACCGCCCACTTCCCCTTGGACGTAAGCCGCAGGGTTCCAGCCCCCATCCGCCGAAGGACCGGCGCCCACCGGGGTACGCGATTGCAGGTTGGGCAAGGCGAACGTGGTTCTGCCGTCACCGCCGTACATGGTTCCCAGCAGAGAAAACAGCGCCTGATTCTGGGCGATGGAAAGCAGCTGTCCGTTGCAAAGGGCGAATCCCTTGGGCGCGAACGCGAACCCCGTGAGCATTATCTGCCCGAGGAAGACTTCGGTCATACCTTTTCCCCCGAAAGGTTGGTGGCATGGACGTCATGTCCGCTGCCGCCGCTACTCTCGCTCACACTCCGTATGCCGTACAAGCAAAATCTATGTGCGGGCGCAACATTAATAATTCATGAATATACGGGCTCTTTCTTTTTCACACTGAATCCTGCTTGAATGCTTGCCAGCAGTTCGCAAGGGGTGCGGTACCGGGTCCAGCCCGGTGTCCGCGGACAGGGGTAAGGTCTCGCCGTTCTGGCTCGATGTCCTTGGGACGGTCGAGCCGGTGCGGTGCCAACAGGGGCAGAACATGCATCAGTCATCAGCGCACCGCGTGGGGACGCCGCGTGCGCGTTCGCACACTCTCTTTTCCTCGTTCTGCTCACGGATTGCTGTCGTGCTGTTGTGCGCGGGAAGCCTGTGGCCGCAAGTGGCGATGGCAGTGCCATCGGCCTTCTGCCCGACGCTGAGCATGTCGGTCGCCAACAGTGGCTCGCAGACCATCAACATCAACAGTTGCCACGGCGGCTTCGGCATCTCCGCAGGTACTGCGGCAACCGCACACGGCAGCCGCACTGTCGGTGTGCAGTCGGGTGCCAACCTGCCGCTGACCTACACCCACAACGGCGACAGCGCCACCAGCGATACCTTCGTCATCCAGGACGACTCGAACGGTGATATCACCGTCACCGTAACCATCGCTCCGGCATCAGCCATCACCCTCGCCGCCTCGCCTGCGGTCAACCTGACGGTAGGCGTGCCTTTCAGCACCAGCCTCAGTGCCAGCGGCGGCACCGGACCGTACACCTACAGCCTGGACACCGGTTCCATTCCGCCAGGCCTGAGCCTGAGCGGAAACACCATCAGCGGTACACCCACCCAGCGCGGCGCCTACGCCTTCACCATCCGCGCCACCGACAGCACCGCTGCCAGCGGCGTGCGCTCCTTCAGCGGTTCGGCAGCCAACCCGACCCTTACCATCGCGCCGTCGTCTCCGTCTGCCGCGCAGAACCTTGCCTATTCGGTGACCTTTACTGCCAGCGGTGGCGTGCCCGGCTACACGTTCGCGTATGAAAACGGCACCCTGCCGCCCGGCCTGAGCCTGAGCGGCGCGACCCTGAGCGGCACGCCCACCACCCAGGGCAGCTATACCTTCGGTATCCGCGTCACCGACAGCAGCACCGGCACCGGCAGCTATGCGGAGGTCAAGTCAGTGACCCTGCAGGTGATTCCGCCACCGACCATCTCGATCAGCCCGGCCACCGTTCCGAGCGCAACCGTCGCCGTGGCCTACAGCCAGACCCTCAGCGCCAACGGCGGCACCGCGCCCTACACCTTCGCCATCACCGCAGGCTCGCTGCCCGCCGGGTTGAGCCTCAACACCAGCACTGGCGCACTGGCCGGCACGCCGACCGCAGCCGGCACCTTCAACTTCACCGTGACTGCAACAGACGCCAATACGTTCACCGGTTCACGCGCCTATTCCCTGGCGGTGGCACCGCCGGTGATCGCCATCACGCCGACCACGCTGCCCGATGGCACGGTCGCCACGACGTACAGCCAGTCGGTCAGCGCCGGTGGCGGCATCGCCCCGTACACCTATGCGATCACTTCAGGCGCGTTGCCGGCCGGCGTGACGCTCAATGTCAGCAGCGGCGCCATCAGCGGTACGCCAACTGCGGGCGGCACCTTCAACTTCACCGTTACCGCCACCAGCAGCAGCACCGGCACCGGCGCGCCGCACACCGGCTCCCGCGGCTATTCGCTGATCATTGCTGCGCCGACCGTGACCCTGCCAGCGACCACCCTGGCCGACGGCACCCAGGGCGTGGCGTACAACGCAGCGCTCAATGCTGCCAGCGGCGGCACCCCGTCATACACCTATGCAGTCACCGCCGGCAGCTTGCCACCAGGGATCACGCTCTCCGGCGCGGGTACCCTGTCGGGCACGCCTACATCAGCGGGCACATCCAGTTTCTCCGTAACTGCCACCGACAGCAGCACTGGCAGCGGGCCCTACACCTCGACACCGCGCGGCTATACGCTGCAGATCATCGACAGCCCACCGGTTGCCAATCCGGTGTCAGCGACCGTGGCCTACAACAGCAGCGCCAATCCGATCACGCTGAACATCACTGGCGGCATGCCGACCTCGCTGGCCATCGGCACTGCGGCGGCTCACGGCAGTGCCGTCGCCAGCGGCACCACCATCACCTACCAGCCCACCGCCGGGTACGCGGGCCCGGACAGCTTCACCTACACCGCCACCAACGGCGCCGGCACCTCTGCACCGGCCACGGTCAGCGTCACCGTCGGCAACCCGAGCATCACCGTGACTGCGGGCGGCCCGATGAGCGCGCAGGTCGGCGCCAGCTACAGCCAGACGTTCACCTGGAATGGTGGCACCGCACCCTATAGCGGATTCACTGTCACCGGTCTGCCAGCAGGCCTTAGCGTCAGTGGCACCACCGCCACCAGCGTGACCGTAAGCGGCACGGTGAGCGCGGCGGGCAGCTTCAGCCTCGTCGCCACTGCCACCGACAGCAGCACCGGCAACGGTCCGTTCACCACCGCCCAAGGCTTCACCCTGACCACTGGCGCGCCGACCCTGGGCATGACCCCGGCGGCGGGCAACCTGCCGATGAACTACGGCGTGGCCACCACCATCAACTTCGCCAGTAATGGCGGCACCGCGCCGTACAGCTACGCGCTCGTCAGCGGCGCACTGCCGGTGGGCGTCAACCTGACGTCGGCCGGTGTGCTCAGCGGGACGCCGACCGTGCCGGGCAACTACAGCATCGCCGTGCGCACCACCGACGCCAGCACCGGCGCGGGTGCGCCGTTCTCGCTGCAGCAGAACTACACCATCGTCGTAGGCCTCCCGACGATCAACATCGATCCGCCCAGTCTGCCCAACGGCAGCGCAGGCGTGGCCTACAACGCGCAGTTGAGCTCCAGCGGCGGCATAGCACCCTACAGCTACGCGTTGCTCAGCGGTGCGCTGCCGATCGGCATGTCCTTCTCCTCCGCTGGCGCGCTGACCGGCATCCCTCGTTCGGATGGAAGCTTCAGCGTCACGGTGGGGTCCACCGATTCCAACGGCCAGACCGCCAGCCGCGTGTACACCTTCACGATCGCTCCGGCGACCGTGGTGCTGGCCCCAGCCACCCTGCCCGGCGGCGCAGTGGGCACGGCCTATTCGCAGAGCCTGAGCAGCAGCGGAGGCATCGCGCCGTATACCTATGCGATCGCCTCCGGTGCCCTGCCCCCCGGCATTGCCTTCAGTTCGGCGGGTGTGTTCAGCGGTACGCCGGCCACGGCCGGCAGCTATACCGCAGTGGTGCGTTCCACCGATGACGCCGGCTACAACGCCACCCAGAGCTACAGCATCGTCATCGCTGACGCCGTGCCGGTGGCTGTGGACGACAGCGCCACCACGCCGTCGCAGCAACCGGTGACGATTCCGGTAACGGCGAACGACGGCGGCGTGATCACCTCGATCGCCGTGGTCAGCGCGCCGACGCACGGTACCGCAACGGCCAGCGGCATGAGCATTGTCTACACGCCAGCAGGCACCTACTTCGGCGCGGACAGCTTCACCTACACCGCTACCGGCCCGGGCGGTACCTCGGCCCCGGCCACGGTGTCTATCACCGTCAACGCATTGCCCGTGCCTGCGGGGCAGCCGCGCGCGGCCATCGCTGGCGTGGCCGGCCAACCGGTGACCATCGACACCACGGCGGGTGCCACCGGCGGTCCGTTCACCGGTGTGACACTGGTAGCGCAGCCGGCCACCGGCACCACGGCCGTGACCGGTACCGACATCACCTACACCCCGCTGGCCACCGCCTCGGGCACCGCAAGCATCGTCTACACCTTGAACAACGCCTACGGCGCTTCGGCTCCGATCACCGCCACGATCACCATCAACCAGGTGCCGGTGGCGGTCTCGCGCCGGGTCAGTGCCAATGCGGGTGTTGCGGCGGTGGTCGAGTTGACGACTGACGCCACCGGCGGCCCGTTCACCGCAGCCGCCCTGGTGTCGCTGTCGCCGGCCACTGCCGGCACTGCTACCATCGCACCGTCCGGCAGCGGTGCCAGCGCGGGCTATAGCCTGACCTTCACCCCGGTGGCCACGTTCGCCGGTACCGCCACGGCCACCTTCACGTTGGCCAACACCTTCGCGACCTCGGCGCCGGCGACCATCGAGTTTGATGTGATCGGCCGACCGGACCCGACGCTGGACGCGGAAGTGATGGGCCTGCTGGGCGCACAGACCGCCTCCACCCGTCGCTTCGCCACTGCGCAGATCGGCAATTTCCAGCGCCGCATGGAAGGCCTGCATGGTGCTGGCAGAGGGGAGCGCTTCGAGAACGGGCTGAGCTTCGGCGTCGACCGCGATCGTCGCTGCCAGGATGAGGTGCGACGCATGCCCGGCGGCGATTGCCGCCAGGTGACCGCGCTGGACGAATCTGTTCTGAGGGACGACGTTGCTGTCGCGCCCGTCGGCGGGGATCGCGGCGAACGTAGCGGCAATGGCGATAACGGCGCCCTGACCCTGTGGACCGGCGGTTCGATCAACAGCGGTGATCGCGATGGTCGCTCGGGCAGCGCCGGCTTCGACTTCCAGACCAGCGGCATCAGCGCCGGCGCCGATACCCGCGTGAACCAGTCGTTCGCCTTCGGCGCCGGTATCGGCTACGGCCGCGACACTACCGACGTCGGTCACAACGACACCCGCAGCCACGGCGAGAGCTACACCCTGGCTGCGTACGCCAGCTATCACCCGGGCCAGTACTTCTTCGTTGATGGCCTGCTGGGTTATCAGATGCTGTCGTTCGATTCGCGGCGCTACGTGACTGCCAATGGCGCGATGGTGCAAGGCGACCGCGACGGCAAGCAGTGGTTCGCCTCGCTGTCGGTCGGTGGCGACTACCAGCGCGACCGGGTGTCGGTGAGCCCCTACGCGCGCCTGGATCTGGCCCGTGCCACATTGAACGGCTATACCGAACGCGGCGACGCGATCCATGCGCTGCGCTACCAGGACCAGGATGTGGACACCACCACCGCCAGCCTGGGCGTGCACATGGACTATCGCTTCCCGGTGCGCTTCGGCACGCTCTCGCCACAGTTGCGGTTGGAGTACCAGCACGACTTCCAGGACGCCAGCCCGGTGACGATGGGCTACGCCGATCTGCCGGGCGGTCCGTTCTACCGCGGCGAAATCGACGGGCTCAGGCGCAACCGGTTCGTGTTCGGTCTGGGTGCGGTGCTGCAGACCGAGCGCGACCTCAGCCTGCGGATCGAATACCGCGGCCTGTTCGGCAGCAGCGAAGACACCGACCACGGTGTGCAGCTGAACCTGGAAAAGAAATACTGACCACGTGGGGCGCGGCGACGCGCCCCACCCTCCCGGCAACGCCGGCCGTGCATGTCTCAAACACGGAGAATGGCCTGCAGCCGGTTGCCCATCGAAACCGACCACCTTCGCGCGCAGGCCGAAAGCATCGGCTGATCCTGAAGCCGACCGCAGCAGCCGGGCATGGGCCCGGCGCTACGACGCAGCCTTCAATTGGCCAGGGCGAAATCCAACCCCGCACACACCGCCGCCACCTGGGCGTCGTTGCATTCCTGCGGGCTGGTGCGCGGGCTGTCCGGGTACACCTCGGTGGTGGTGGCATACAGCGCATCGGTGAAGCCGGCACATGCACCAATGGAACGCGACTCGCCCCACACCACACCCAGCGACTGCAGCGGCATGCCCACCAGATTGCCTTCGGCGTCGGCCGGGGCAATGTGGGTGATCGGGGCCACGGCGGCGATCAGCGCCTTCTGGAATTCGTGCTGCGGGTCTTCGCTGTTGCCGATCACGTAGAAGCCATCGGGAACGGTGTCGCGCTCGAACGGCTTGCCGTCGCGGGCGCAACGGGCCGGGTCGAACTCGTGCAGGTCGCTGTCGGTGGTTTCGTGCAGGTCCAGGTGGACTCGGATGTTGGCCTTGCGTTCGGCCACCCAGCGCATCAGCGAGGCGGCTTCTTCGATCAGGCCGCCGTCACGGAAACTACGGTTGGGGTCGATGGCATTGGGATTCCAGCGCTGGATGCGCTCGTAGCCCCACGGGCTCACGCACGGGGCTACGATCAGGTTGAAGCGGCCCAGGTAACGCTCGGCGTGCTGTTCCAGGAACTGCAGGGCACCATGCACACCGCTGGTTTCGTAGCCGTGCACGCCGCCGGTAACCAGCGCGGTGGGCAGGGCCGGGTTCCAGTCGTGGTTCACCACCGCAAACAGCGGGTAGTGGTCCGGGGCGTAGTCGAGCTGGCCGTACTGGACCACGTCGAAGCGCTCGTCCAGCCGCTCCAACGCGGTCACCACGTCTTCGTGGTAGCTGCGCTGCCGCTGCTGGCGGGCCCGCCACTGCGCGCGTTCGGCGTCGCCCCAGGGCTGTCCGGGGGTGCCGATCGGGTAGAACTGCGCAACGGTCATCTCAAGCTCCAGAAGTCGGGGTGCGGTGGTACAGCCGACCATTTTAAGCCCTGTGGCCCGATCGTTGCTGTCCCCGCGCCCCGCCTTCATACGGCCGCCCTCATCTGGTTGTAAAATCAACGGTTTTTGGCCCCCACCCCCTTGATGGCGAACGCAGCGCAGCCGGTCCTGGGTGGACCGGACTTCCTCCGTCTGCTCGCCCGTCTCAGCGACGGCGCGATGCCGGCCTCCAGTCCCGCCCTGACCGATCGCCTCGGCCAGTGGGTGGACTGGAGCCGTGCCGTGGCCCTGGCCGGGGCGCTGGATGGCCGCCTGGCTGAACCGGCCGAGGCCGCAGAAGCGCTGGATGATCTGCTGGCCGACTGCGCCCAGGCCGAGGCGAGCCTGTTGGCCTCGCTGAGCGAGGATGCCGAGGCCGAGCGCCTGCTGGACCTGGCCGAGGCCGCTGCGGCACCCAACTTCGCTTCGCTGCGGCAGCGCTACCGCGTGCTGCAGCAGGCCATCCAGACCGCCACCGGCCGCCTGCGCGGCCGCCTGCGCGACCAGCTGGTGCTGGCCTCGCCGGAGCTGGCGCGGCTGGCCGAGGTCGATGCGGTGATGGAACAGACCTTGAGCCCGCGCGAGCACAGCCTGCTTGCCACCGCCCCAGCAGTGCTGGGTGCCCGATTCGAACGCGTGCACGGCCAGCCCGGCTGGCGCGCATCCTTCCGCCACGACATGCGCACGCTGCTGCTTGCCGAGCTGCAACTGCGCTTCCACCCGATCCAGGGGCTGCTTGCCGCCCTGCGCTCACACTGACCGGAACACCATGTCCAGAACTGTTTTCCACGTCCTTGTTTTCCTTGCTGGCCTGCTGGCCGTGTGCTGGATCGGTGTCGGCTATGTCTCGGTGCACCCGCTGGGTGCGGCGGTGGCCGCGATCATTGCGGCCTGCTACATCGCCGGTGGCGTGGAGCTGTACCGCTACCGGCAGGCCAGCAATGGCCTGCGTGCCGCGCTGAGTGACGTTTCGCTGGCCAAGGACAGCCTGGCAGCGTGGCTGGAGCGTGTGCCGCTGGGCCTGCGCAATGCCGTGCGCTTGCGCGTGGAAGGCGAGCGCACCGCCCTGCCCTCACCGGTGCTGACCCCCTATCTGGTGGGCCTGCTGGTGCTGCTGGGCATGCTCGGCACGCTGCTGGGCATGATGGACACCCTGCGCGGCACGGGCCTGGCCCTGCAGAGCGCCACCGACATGGCGGCCATCCGCGGCTCGCTGGCCTCGCCGGTGCAGGGCCTGGCGGTGGCCTTCGGCACGTCCATCGCCGGTGTCGCCAGCTCGGCCATGCTGGGCTTGCTGTCGGCACTGCTGCGCCGCGACCGCCTGCAGGTGGTGCAGCAGCTGGACCGCGCCATCGCCACTGACCTGCATCCGTATTCGCAGACCTGGCAGCGTGCCGAGTCGCTGCGCCTGCTGCAGTCGCAGTCCGCGGCGCTGCCTGCGCTGGTTGATCGCCTGCAGGCGATGACCAGCGCCTTCGAACAGCACAGTGCGGCCGCCAATGAGCGCCTGCTGGCCGGTCAGGCCGAATTCCTTACGCAGAGCCAGGCGCTGCAGGAACGCCTGGCGGTCTCGCTGCAGCAGTCGCTGCGCGAAGGTGCCGAAGCCAGTGCCGCCGCCATCGGGGGCGCGCTGCAGCCGATGGCCGAAACCACGCTGGCTGGTCTGGCCAGCCACGGCCAGGCGCTGCATTCGCGTATCGAGCAGGCTGTGCAGCAACAGTTGAACGGCCTCACTGAAGGCTTCGAGCGCAGCCGCGTGGCAACTGAGGCCAGCTGGGCCAAAGTCGTGGCAGAACAGACCGGCGCGCAGCAAGCACTGGTGTCTGAACTGCGCCGGCATCTGCAGTCCTTCAGCGAGGGCCAGAGCGCGCAGGGTGAAGCGCTGGTGGTGCGCATCGGCGAGCGCCTGCAGGCCGACGCCAGCGGCAACGCCGACGCCTGGCGTGCCGCTGCCGAACAGCAGCATGCGTTGAACAGTGAACTGGTCGAGCGCCAGCAGCAGGCACTGCAGCGTGCCAGCAGCCATCTGGACGAACGTGCGCAGGCGCTGCTGCAGGCGCTGGATGAGCGCCACACCGCCGGCCAGTCGCTGCTGCAGCAACACGAACAGCAGCGCCTGCGGGACTGGCAGGCTGCACAGGCCGCCACCGCCACGGCGCACGCCGAACTGCAGGCGGGCCTGGATGCACGCGAACAGCAGCGTCAGGCACGCTGGGACGCGGTGAGTACCGAGCTGCAGCAGGCGCATGCCGCATTGCAGGCTCAGCTGTTGGCCGCTGACGAACAGCGCCTGCAGCGCTGGAGCGACGCTCTGCAGAACGTTTCGACCGACCTTGCCGCGCGCCTGCAGGCCGATGGCGAACGCTTGTCCACGCAGCAGCAACAGGTGTGCGACACGCTGGCGCAGACCGCACAGCAGATCGGCGAGAACGGCCGTGCCCAGGCCAGCGCCACGCTGGCCGAAGTGTCCACCCTGCTGCAGACCGCAGCCGAGGCGCCGAAGGCCGCCGCCGAGGTCATCAACGAACTGCGCAGCACCCTGTCTGAAAGCCTGGTGCGCGACAACGCGATGTTGGAGGAGCGTGGCCACCTGCTGGCCACCGTGCAGACCCTGCTGGAGGCGATCAACCACGCTTCGCACGAGCAGCGCACGGCGGTGGACGCGCTGGTCGGTGGTTCGGCTGAACTGCTGGAACGCGTCGGCAACCGCTTCACCGACCACATCGCCGCCGAGACCGGCAAGCTCGATGGCATCGCCACCCTGCTCAACGGCAGTGCCGGTGAGGTAGGTCAGCTGGCCGGCACCTTCGGGTCTGCGGTCGAGCGGTTCGGCACCGCCTCGGTGGAGTTGTCGGGACGCCTGGAGCAGATCGGCGGTGCATTGGATGCCTCGCTGGCGCGCAGCGATGAGCAGCTGGCGTACTACGTGGCACAGGCGCGCGAGGTGGTCGACCTCAGCCTGCTGTCACAGAAGCAGGTGATGGAAGAACTGCAGCAGCTCGCCGCGCGCCGCGGCAAGGCCGGCAGCGCATGAGCGACGAGCTGGAGGTCGACGGCGGCTCGCACGCCCCGATCTGGGCGGCATTCGGCGATCTGATGTCGGTGCTGCTGGGCGCGTTCGTGCTGATCCTGGTCGGCGTGGTTGCGGTGCAGCTGGAGCTGTCGCAGCGGCTGGACCAGGAGGTCAAGCAGCGCCAGGCCGAGGCCAAGCGCCTGCAGACGCTGGAACAGGCGCTGGCTGGCCCGCTTGCCGCCGGCCGGGTGACGCTGGTGGATGGCCGCATCGGCATCAGCGGCAACGTATTGTTCGCACTGAACTCCGACCAGCTGCAGCCGGAAGGCCAGGAGCTGCTGCGCAGCCTTGCCGCGCCGCTGGCGGCGTACCTGGGTTCGCGCGAGGAAATCCTGATGGTCAGCGGCTTCACCGATGACGCGCCGGTGCGCGAAGGCAACCGCCGCTTCGCCGACAACTGGGAGCTGTCCGCACAGCGCTCGCTGACGGTGACCCGTACCCTGATCGCCGACGGCGTACCGGCTGATGCGGTGTTCGCCGCTGCGTTCGGCAGCGAGCAGCCGGTCAGCTCCAATGCCAACGAAGACGGCCGCGCGCGCAACCGCCGCGTGGAGATCGCGCCGATTCCCAAGCCCAAGGCGGCTGCGCCGGGCGAAAAGAGCGGCGATGGCAGCTGAGTCCTCGCCATTGGATGGATTGCGTGCGCTGGTGCGCGATCTGGATGCCGGCTCGCGTGCACTTGCGCACTATCCGCAGGTGCCGATGCTGGACGATGTGCGCCGCGAGTGGTCCGAACTGCGCAGTGAACTGCAGGTGCGCCGCTCGCTGCGCACCGAGGCCCCTGTCGACGGCGGCCCACTGAACTCGGCAGTGCTGGTGCAGCGCATGCTGGACACGATGCAGGCCACCAGCCCCGGGTATCTGCGCCACTTCATCGACTATGTCGATACGCTGTCGTGGCTGCAGGCATTGCAGGATGGAGCGGCCAGCAGCGGTGACTCAGCAAAGCCGAAGCGCACGCGCAAGCCTCGCAAAGCGGATTGAGCGCGCATTGACGCCGATCTCGATCGGCGATTCTGGTAGAGGCCAACCTTGGTTGGCGCTTCCCCATCAATGCGACGCATTGACAATTCGGCGCCGCGCATGCCGACCAAGGTCGGCATCTACCTTGCCCCTGAAGCTCCTTGTAGAGCCGAGCCCATGCTCGGCTGCACCCGAAAGCAGCCGAGCATGGGCTCGGCTCTACAGGTCCGCGCCTCACAACAACTGAACATGTCACCAGACAGTCATCTGTCTAGCGCACCATTTTCACGTTGATCGAACGGCGCCTCCGGCGCCTGTGATCGCATCGCGTGTTCCCCTTTCATCTACCTGAGCTCCGCTTCCATGCGGCGGCTCGCGCCTGCCTGAGTGCCTGCTCCATGACCAAGACCCTGTTGGCTGCTGCGTTGTCCCTTGCCCTTGCGCCGACCGCATGGGCACAGCAGGCGCCGTCAGCCACCGACCTCGATGCCGTTTCAGTCATCGGCAGTGGCGAGGCGCGCCAGGTGCAGCGCATCACCCGCGAGAACCTGGACATCCTGCCGCCAGGCACCAGCCTGCAGAAAACGCTGAACCTGCTGCCGGGCGTCAACGCGCAGTCGGCCGACGCGCTGGGTACCAACGAACAGTCGATGACCCTGAGCCTGCGCGGCTTCAACTCCACCCGGCTGGGCTACACACTGGACGGCGTGCCGCTGGGCGATGGCGCGTACAACAACTACAACGGCCTGACCATCAACCGTGCGTTGATCAGCGAGAACATGGCGGGCGCCGAGCTGGCGGTGGGCATCGGCAGCCTCGGCACGCCGTCCACCAGCAACCTCGGCGGCACCATTTCCTATACCTCCGACCGTCCGGCGCAGGAACTGGGCGGCCGCGTGGTGCAGACCTTCGGCAGCGATGCCAACCGCCGCACCTTCGTGCGCGTGGACAGCGGCGAGTACAACGGCTTCTCCGGCTACGTCTCCGGCATGAATGCCGTCTCCGATCTGTGGAACGACCAGACTGCCTACAACAAATCCACCACCAGGCAGTTCAACGCCAAGGGCGTGTGGAATTTCGGCAGCGGCCAGATCACCGGCTTCGTCGACACCTCGCGCACCAGCCAGGCCGACTACTTCTACCTGTCCAAGGACGAGATGTCCCGCGGCCTGGGCTGGGACTGGGGCGGCTACGCACCGGACTGGAACAAGGCCGTGGCCAAGGCCTACTGCAACACCACCAGCCTCAACGCTAAGAAGTGCGACAACAGCGGTCCGGACAAGGACGCCGACGGCGCATTCACCGCCGGGCAGATCCTGCGCGATGACAACCTGTACTACCTGGCCGGTGATTTCTTCTTCGCTGATGGCTTCAGCCTGCGGGCACTGGCCTACCACCACGATGACCGCGGCGAAGGCCACAACTGGAACAGCGGTGCGTGGTCCAACAAAGGCACCGCGCAGGAAATCCCGATCATCTTCCGCAACACCATCTACACCATCGACCGCGATGGCGGCACGCTGTCCTTCGATTGGGAGCTGGGTGCACACCGCATCGAAGGTGGCCTCTGGTACGAACACAACACCAGCAGCGCCGAACGCTACCAGACGGCGGTGGACGGCCCACGCGACCTGAGCGGCATGAACACCCTGCCCTCGGATGTGGGTGTGTTCGCCCAGCGTACGCGCTGGAAAACCCACCAGTTCTTCCTGAAGGACACCTGGCGCCTGCTCGATGACCGCCTGACCCTGGAGTTCGGCGCCAAGAGCCCGCATGCCACCTCCGATGCGCAGGCGCTGCCGGGTGATGCGAAGACACCGATCCTGCCGAGCTCGAACAACCAGTTCGCCACCGGTTCGCTGAAGGCCAGCAAGAACTTCCTGCCCAGCGTGGGTGCGAACTTCCGCCTCAGCGAGCATCACGAAGTGTTCGCCAGCTATGCGGAGAACATCGCCATGTTCCAGGGCGGCTTCAAGCTGGGCCCACAGGCGGTCAGCCAGGCCACCTGGAACGCGCAGGGCAACCTGAAGCCGGAAGAATCACGCTCGCTGGAGGCGGGCTATCGCTTCGTCACCGATACGTTGCAGGCATCGGTCGCTGCCTACAGCGTGCGCTTCGACAACCGCCTGCTGCAGTACAACCCCTGCGACTCGCGGCAGCCGGTCGGACCGACCTGCGGTAATCGCTTCTACAACGTCGGCGGCGTCGACAGCCGCGGTGCCGAACTGACCGTGTTGTGGACACCGAACGAGCACTTCAGCTGGTACACCTCGGCGTCGCTGAACCGCTCGACGTATGCCTCCAACTACATCCAGGCTGGCGTCGAGCAGCAGATCAAGGGCAGGATCCAGACCGACACGCCCAAGCAGCTGCTGGCCACCGAGATCACCTGGCGCGACAACGGCTGGTTTGCCAGCCTGCGCGGCAAGTACACCGGCGAGCGCTTCTACACCTATACCAACGACCAGGGCTTCGGCGGCTTCACCGTGTTCGACCTGGCCGGTGGCTACGATTTCGGCCAGGTTGGCTTCGCCAAGGGCATGCGCCTGTCGCTGAATGTCACCAACCTGGGCGACAAGCGCTACGCCAGCAACCTGGATTCGAGCGTGTTCGCACCCAGCGACCCGTCGGGCAAGCTGTACGTGTTCCATGCGTCGGCACCGCGCCAGGTGTTCGGTACCATCGACATCCGCTTCTGATCACCGGCCGAGGAGTCACCATGTCCGCTACTGCCTTGCTGTTGGCCGCGCTCTCGGTCAGCGGCTACAACGCACCGCATGAAGCCCGCGGCATGCCACCACGCGCGGTGGACGTAGGCAGCTTCACCTACGTGGACAAGGGATTGGTCGCCGCCGGGCGATTGCCGGCAGGCACCGTGGACTTCCTCGGCGATACGCTGGGCTCGTTCTCGTCGTTGGCGATACAGCCGGGCACGTGGCGGCGCACCGCGCGGGGTTACGAGGGGGTGCTGTGGACGTTGCCGGACCGCGGCCGCAACGATCCGGAGGCCGGCCTGTTCTACGACTACGCCGGCCGCCTGGAGCGCATGAAGCTGCGCATCGACTGGCCGCAGGGGACGTCCAAGGGCTTCGGCGTGGTGACGATGGCGCCCGACAAGGGGCTGGTACTGAAGGACTACAACGGCCAGCCCTTCACCGGTGCCGACCCGGGTGAGCACACGATCAACCAGCGTGGCGTGGTGCTGCCCTCGCCCGCCGTGGGCCCGGGGGCCGGCAAGGTCGCGCTCGATGCGGAATCCCTGCAGTTCACTGCCGACGGCCACTTCTACATCGGCGACGAGTACACCGCCAACGTCTACTACTTCGATGCACAGGGCCAGCTGCAGGGAGTGATCGTGCCGCCGCTGGCGATCCGGCCACAACGTGATGGCATGCCTGCCTTTGGATCGTTGGCCGCGCCGCAGACCGGGCGCCGCAACAACCAGGGCGTGGAAGGCATGAGCCTGTCGCCCGACGGCACACGGCTGTTCGTTGCCCTGCAGAGCGCACTCATCCAGGACAGTGCGGCGGGCAATGCCGCCGGCCGCATCAATACCCGCGTGCTGGTCTACGACGTGTCTGCCAACCCGACGCCGACGCAACCAGTGGGCCACCATGTGATGATCCTGCCCGCCTACGCCCATGACGGCAAAGGCAAGCTCGACCGTACCGCTGCACAGAGCGAGCTGCGAGCGCTGGACAACGAGCGTTTCCTGATGCTGGCGCGCGATGGCAATGGACTGGGCAAGGATGGCAACGACCCGATCGTCTACAAATCGGTGCTGCTGGTGAACGTGGCGCAGGCGTCCAATCTGGTGGATACGGAATATGAGACCGGCACGGCATCGGTGCTGGCCGATCCGGCTGATGCGATCTTGAAGACCGGCGTCGTACCCGCCCACGTCAAAGAGGTGCTGAACCTGCTCGACCGGCCACAACTGGCCCGGGCCGGGCTGGATCTGGATACAGGGCGCGGCCCGCACTTGGGACTGCTGTCGGAGAAATGGGAGGCGATGGACGTGCTGCCGGCGCTTGATCCAGGGCATCCGAACGACGTACTGCTGCTGATTGGCAACGACAACGACTTCATCGCCCGCAGCTGCCGCATGCAGGGCGAGCACTGCGACAGCGCGTACGACAACGACAACCGGGTGCTGGTGTATCGGCTCACCCTGCCGCAGCCACTACCCGTCACGCCCCGATAGATTCTGTAGGGCCGAGCCCATGCTCGGCTGCTCTGCACGGAATGTTCCCGCATTGAGTAATAAGCCGAGCATGGGCTCGGCTCTACAGAGTGCATTCCTACCCGCGCAGCGTGGCGCCACCATCCACGTACAGGTCACTCATCGCCACGTGTCCTGCCTGATCGGACAACAGGAACATCACCGCTTGTGCGATGTCCTCCGGCGTGGCCAGCTTGCGCAACGGAATGCCGGCCTTGTAGGTGGCCGGATTGCCAGCAATCACCCGCGCCGCGCCCTGCTCGTCTTCCCACATGCCGGTCTGCATCGGGGTCAGCGTGGAGCCCGGCGCAACGATGTTGCAGCGGATGCCCAGCGGCGCCAGCTCCAGGCCCAGGCAGCGGGTGAACATCGTCGCCGCCGCCTTCGAGGCCGCATAGGCAGCCATGCCATGCCGTGGCACACCCGCCGCGTTGGAGCTGACGGTCACGATGGCACCTTGTCGGCGCGGCGACATTACCCTCGCCAGTGCGCGACCGACATGGAACACACCGTCGGCATTGACCGCGAACACCCTGCGCCAATCCGCGTCACTGGTGTCCACGACCTCGCCGACATGCAACACACCAGCCACGCTGGCCGCCAACATGATCGGTCCCACCGTGGCTTCCACCTGGTCAACCAGGGCGTCCACGGCCGCGCCGTCGGTGACGTCCAGTGCGAAGGCCTGCACGCGCCCATCGTCGGTTGCCAGCGCAGGCCGCTCACGATCGGTTGCCACGACCCGGCATCCTGCGTCCAGCAGCTGCCCCACCAGCGCCGCGCCGATACCGCCGGCTGCGCCGGTCACCAGCGCGACGTTTCCTTCAAAACCGGTCAACCGCACGTTGCATTCTCCTGTTGCCTGTCCCATTGCTGCAGACGCGCCGACAACCACGGTGCCAGCTGCGCCACCGCATCGCGCCCGGTCAGTTCGGCGTGCAGGAACGGCAGCTCGATGGCATCCACCTGCAGCGCATGAGCCTTCCACAGGGCGGACTGCAGCTGCGGCCGTGCCTGATGATCGCGTCCGGCGCGCACATGCGCCAGCGTTCCCACGAAGGGCCGGTGCTGGTGCTCGCGGATCAGTCGATTGGTTCCGGTCACCGCCCGCACTACGCCGTCGAGCACCACCTCGGGCAGGCTGCCCAGCGCGCTGCCGCCGCGCCGCAGGAAGGCGAGGATGCGCGCGCGGTCGTCCAGCTCAGGATGCGCGTCAGGATCGTGCCCGGCGATGGCCAACAGCGCCCGCAGCGCCGCAATCGGGTCGGGTTCCGGTTCGGCGCGCCAGCACTCGCTGGGATAGGCATCGAGCAGTACCAGTTCGCCGACCTCGCGGCCGATGTCGTGCAGGCGCACCGCCATCGCCTGCGCGAGGATGCCGCCCACCGACCAGCCGAGCAGATGGATCGGCCCCTGCGGCTGCAGCGTGATCACCCGCTGCACATAGTCATTGGCCATCGCCTCGATGCTGCCTGGCAGGGGTTGCGTGGGATCGAGTGCAGGTGATTGCAGCCCGTACACCGCGCGCGTTGGCCGCAACGCCCGGGCAAGCGCGCGGTAGTTCCATGCAATGCCGCCGGCCGGGTGCAGCACGAACAAGGGCGCCACGGTTGACTCGTCGGACGCAGACAGCGCGATCACCGGGCCCAACGCGTGATCGGCACGTGCTGGCGGCTCGGCGATGCGTGCCGCCAGCGCGGCAACGGTCGGCTGCGCGAACAGCGCGCCGAGACCCAGCTCGCTACGCCAGCGCTGCTCGATGGCCAGCAGCAGGTGCACGGCCGAAAGCGAGTCGCCACCGAGACTGAAGAAATCCACATCGACGGCTACCGGCGCTTCACGTCCCAGCACCTGCGCGAACAGCCCGGCCAGTTCCTGCTCCAGCGGCGTGCGCGGCGCCTGCCCCGCGATCTCCTGCTGCGGCGGCTTCGGCAGCGCAGCCCGATCCAGCTTGCCATTGGCAGTCACCGGCCACTGATCCACGCCTACGAACGCAAACGGCACCATGTAGTCCGGCACCCGCGTCAGCAGATGACTGCGCAGCGCTGCTGCGTCCGCCTGAGTCGACGGCACATAGGCGACCAGCCTCGCCTCACCGGGCAGATCATCGCGCAACAGCACTTCCACCCGGCCCATGCCAGGCAGCTCGCGCAACGCCGCTTCGATCTCACCAAGCTCGATGCGCAGGCCGCGCAGTTTCACCTGGTGGTCGCTGCGCCCCAGGTATTCGACAGCACCGCCGGCCCGCCAGCGCGCCACGTCGCCAGTACGATAGACGCGTTCACCCGGCAGGAACGGATCGGCCAGGAAGCGCTCGGCGGTCAGGTCGTCGCGGCCGAGATAACCGCGCGCCAACTGCACACCACCGAGGTAGAGGTCACCTGCCACGTCCACCGGAACCGGCTGCATCCGTGCGTCAAGCACATACAGGCGGGTGTTCCAGACCGGGAAACCGATCGGCACCGGGCGCGAGCAATCATCGGCCGACGCCGGCCACCAGCTCACATCCACAGCAGCTTCGGTCGGCCCGTACAGGTTGTGCAGTTCGGAGTGCATTCTCGCGTGGAAGCGGTCACGCAGGGCGGCATCCAACGCCTCGCCACTGGTGAACACGCGCCGTAGCTGAAGGTCCTGTGAGGCCGGTGCAGCGAGGAACGCATCCAGCATCGACGGTACGAAATGCGCAGTGGTGATGCCATGCACGCGGATCAATCGCGCCAGCTCGGTCGGGTCGCGGTGTGCGTCCGGCCCCGCCAGCACCAGCGTCGCGCCGCACAGCAGTGGCAGGAAGAACTCCCACACCGATACGTCGAAGGTTGCCGGGGTCTTCTGCAGAATCCGGTCGTCGGCGCCGATGCCGTAGTGCTCGCGCATCCACAGCAGGCGATTGACGATGGCGCGGTGCTCGATCACCACGCCCTTGGGCTCGCCGGTCGAACCGGAGGTATAGATCACATAGGCCGCATCGTCGCCCATCGGGCCCGGCCAGGGTGCGGCGAAGCTCACATCGGTCCACTGCTCCGGCGACAGCACCGATACGTCTGCCAACCGGGATTGCACGCTGGCCTCTGCGAGTACACAGACCGGTTGCGCCGATGCCAGGATGCGCGCCAGGCGCTCAACCGGATGCGCAAGGTCCAATGGCAGGTAGGCGCCACCTGCGCGCAGTACCGCCAGCAGCGCAACCACCAGTTCCAGCGAGCGCGGCAGTGCTACGGCGACGACGGTACCCGGCCCCACGCCCAGCGAACGCAGCTGCGCGGCCAGTGCGAAGCTGCGCGCCTCCAGCGTGGCATGGTCCAGCGTCGTATCGCCGAACACCAGCGCCGGTGCCGACGGATCACGGTCCATGCCCTGCTGCAGCAGTTCGACCAGGGTGGTGTCAGGCAGCGGATGCGTGGTGGCATTGAAGCCATGCACGACCTGCTTGGATTCTTCCGGCGTGGCCAGCGGCACCGCCGCGATGTCTTCGGCCTGCAGCGCCGCCGACACGAAATGCAGCAGTCGCCGGGCATGCGCCTTCACCTCGTGAAGGTCGTACAGGGCGGGGTTCGCTTCAATCTCCAGATCCAGCAGGGTCTGTCCATCGCCACGGAAGCCCAGCGTCAGGTCGTCCACCGGCCCGGTGCTGAGCACCTCCAGCGAGGCCTGCACACCTGGCAGCGTCAGCGGCTTGTAGAAGGGCTGCACGTTGATCAACGGCCCATGCAGGCGGTGCTGTGCGCCGACCAGCCCGAGGTCACGGCGCAGCTGCTCGCCACGGTAGCGGCCATGCTTGCGGCCCTGGCTGAGCTGGCGCCCGATGCGCCGGCAGAATTCCTCGACGCTGTCCTCGCCGCCCGCCACCCGCAGCGGCAGTACGTTCATCACCATCGCCGGCACCCGCGCCGCAACGCTGCCCAGCCGCGCCATGTAGGGCACGCCGAGCACGACTTCCTCGGACGCGCTCATGCGGCGCACATACTCGGCGGCCAATGCAGCGAGCACATCCGGCCACGGCTGCAGCCACGATGCCGAAACCTGCATCAGGCGCTCGCGGAAAGCGGGGTCCACCGGCTGCACCCAACGCACGGCATCGTCACTGGCAGCGGCGGTTCCGGCCAGACCGGTGGAGGCCGGCGCGCCCTGCAGTGCCTGCAGCCACCACTGCCTGTCCGCGTCGCGGCGCGCATCGTTGCGGTAGCTGGCATCGTCGGCCAGCACGCCCGCCAGCGCCGGCAACGCGCTACCGGTGCGGCCCGCATACAGTGCGCAGACACGGTCAGTAAACAACGCCATGCCATAGCCATCGGTGGCCAGGTGATGCACGCGCAGGTACCACGCCCAGCGCTGGCCGCCCAGGTTGAACAGCACCTGCTGGCTCAGTCGGTCGCGGGTCGGATCCACCGCGCTGGAACGATCGGCCAGCATCGCGGCGCGCGCCGCCTGCTGCGGATCGGCCGCAGCAGCGACATCGCGCAGCTGCAGTAATGGCACCCGCGTGGATTCGTGCCATTGCACGGGCTGGCCGTCCTCGGCCTCGGCGAAACGCAAGGCCAGCGCCTCGGCCTCGGCGGCGGCCTGATTGGCGGCGGCAGTGAACGCCGCCACATCCAACGGACCCTCAATCCACACCGCATGCGCGGTATTGAATGCAGGGTTTTCCGGTGCCAGCCGCTGGGCAAACCATAGCCCGGCCTGCGCCTCGGTCAGCGGCAGCGGCGCTCCGTTCATGCTGTCTGCGCGGCCTGCAGCTGCTGCACCACTGCCCACCACTGGCGCAGCGTGGTGTGTTCGGCCAGCTGCGAAAATTCCAGTGGCAGCCCGGTGTTGCCCCAGGCCAGCACCAGCCCCAGCATGCGCATCGAATCCAGGTCCAGGTCGATCAGGTTGTCATCGTCGCCGATGTCAGCCGCTTGGCAATCCAGTACGCGGGCGACGTCGGCGCGCATGCGCTCCAGGGTCAAGGCTTCGGTCGTCGCGTTCATTACAGTGCCTCCAGCAGCTGGTCGGTGGTCATCGGTACGCCGCAGGTGCGGGCGATCCAGTGCAGCGCCTGATCGTGGTCGGCACGCGAGAAATCGGCCACGCCATCGGCAGCGATGAAGGTCTCGATGTCGCGCTGGAACGCCTCCACCGCCGTGGCGGTGCATCCGATGTGCGCGTACACGCCGGTGATCAGCAGCTGGTCGCGGCCACGCACGCGCATCAGCGTTTCCAGGTTGCTGCGCTGGAATGCGCTGTAGCGGTGCTTGACCAGCACATGCTCGCCCGGTGCCGGTGCCAGCGCGTCGATGATCGGCTCGTGGTCGGCACGACGGCCCATGCCAGGACCCCACAGGTCTGCCTGCAGGCCGCGGTCACGGCGGTCCTGGTCGCCATGCTGGGCGGTGTAGAACACCGGAATGCCGTGCGTGCGGCAATGTCCCAGCAGTCGCGCGATGTTGTCCACTGCCGGCCGCAGCGGCGCGTTTCCCGCATCAAAGGCGGCGAGGAAATAGCGCTGCATGTCGTGCACCAGCAAGGCAACACGCTCACGCTGGGGGCGCCAGGCGCCACGTGCCTGCGGCAGTTCCGCGGCGGTCGGCAGGGAATACGGGGCAATACGGGGCAGCGCCATCAGCGCGTTCCTCCTGTCTGTTGCAGATGACGCGCACGCAGCTGCGCGCGCAGTTCACGGCGGCTGATCTTGCCAACCGCTGTGGTATCGAAACTGTCCACGAAGACAATCTGATCAGGCACCTTGAACGCGGCAAGGCCACGTCCACGCATCCACGCCTTCAGCGCCGGCGCCTTGATTGGCTCGCCCTGCTGGATCACGAAGGCACAGCTGCGCTCCCCCAGGTAGTCGTCCGGAATGGAGACCACAGCGGCATCGAACACACTGGCATGGGCCAGCAGATGGTCTTCGATCTCCTCGGCGGAGATCTTCTCGCCGGCCCGGTTGATGTGGTCGCCGGCACGGCCCTGCACCACCAGGTAGCCGCCGGGCAGCTGCTGCACGCGGTCGCCGGTGCGATAGAAACCATCGTCGGTGAACGAGCGTGCATTCGCCGCCGCATCATTGTGGTAAACGCGGATGGTGTACGGACCCCGCGTGAGCAGATGGCCAACCTCGCCTTCGGCAACAGGCTGGTCATGGTCATCGACCACGCGTACTTCGTCATCGGCGCTGATCGGCCGGCCCTGGCACGCAACGATCAGTTCCTGCGGATCATCCAGCCGGGTGTAGTTGACCAGGCCTTCGGCCATCCCGAACACCTGCTGCAATGTGCATCCAAGGCCATCAATGACCCGCCGTGCGGCTTCCGGCACCAGCTTCGCGCCACCGACCTGCAGTACCTGCAGGCTGGACAGATCGTACTTGCTGGTCGCCGCCGCCTGCGCCCACAGCAGCGCCAGCGGCGGTACCAGACCACAGCAGGTCACCTTCTCGCGCGCGATCAACGGGAATGCCGCATCCGGGCCGGGGCCCGGGCTGAGCACCACGCGGGCACCGGCGTACAGCGCGCCGAAGAAGCCGGGCGAACTCATCGGGAAGTTGTGCGCCGCCGGCAGCGCGACCAGGTACACGCTGTCGCGGTCGATGCCGCAGATTTCGTTGCTGGCGCGGAACGAGTAGATGTAATCGTCGTGCGTGCGCGGAATCAGCTTTGATAGCCCGGTGCTGCCACCGGAGATCTGCAGGAACGCCACCGACTGCGGAAGAGGATCGGCGGGCAGCTGGCTGCGATCGCCCTGCAGCGATTCCAGCGCAACAAATTCAGCTGCGTCGCCATCGATCAACACGTGGCGTACCGCCGGCACGTCCAGCTGCAGCGCGCGCGCCAGGCCACGATGATCGAAACCCTCATGTACATCGGTACTGATGTAGGCACTGGCCTCGGCCTTGCGGGCGAAGTGGGCCAGCTCGGTGATGCGATGCGCCGGCAGTGCGTATACCGGCACCAGCCCGGCGCGGAACAACCCGCAGACGGTACTGATGAAACTGGCGGTGTTGCCCAGTTGCACCAGCACGCGCTCACCGGGTTGCAGGCCCAGCGCCAGCAGGCCGGCGCCGATGCGTCCGGCCTCATGCCAGAGCTGCGCATAGCTCAGGCGCACATCGCCCGCCACCACCGCGATGTCATCGGCATGGCGCTCGGCGCGTTCGCGCAGGAAACCGGGGAAGGTTTCGCCACGCCAATGGCCGGCAGCCCGATAGCGCGCGACCAGCGCTTCGGGCCATTGCTGCTGCAGCGGCAGGCGGGAGTCAACGGCGGACGGCGTCATGCGGATTCCTCGATCAGGGGCAGCGGGTCCTGCACGCCCAGTGCGTTCAACAGCGCAGCGAATTTGGCGGCGGTCTCGGCGACCTCGGCGTCAGGCTGCGAGTCGGCGACGATGCCGGCGCCGGCATACAGGCGCAGCTGGGTGCCCTGCAGGCGCGCGCAGCGGATCGCCACATACCAGTCGCCGTCACCCTGTGCATCCAGCCAGCCTACGGCGCCGGCATAGAAGCCGCGCGGTACCGGTTCCAGCGCACGGATGCGCTGCAGTGCTTCCAGCCGCGGGGTACCGCAGACGGCCGGGGTGGGATGCAGCTCGGCCAGCAGGGTCGCCGCCGGTGTGGCAGCGTCCTTCAGCGTGGCGTGGATGCGTGTTCCCAGATGCCACATGCTGGCGGTCGCGTGCAGCACCGGGCGCGGCTGCGCCTCGATGTGGCTGCACCACGGCGACAGGCCATCGACGATGGCTTCCACCACATGGCGGTGTTCGTCGTGATCCTTCGCCGATGCCAGCAACGCCTGCGCGGCGCGCTCGTCGGCCGCCGGATCGGCACTGCGCCGCGCCGAACCGGCAAGCGGATGCGACAGTACCTGCGCACCGCGCTTGTGCAGCAGCAGCTCCGGCGTCGCCCCCACCAGCCACGCCGGCGCCTGGCCGACGTCCACCGGCAGCGGCACGGCGTAGGTCGCCACCGAAGGATCGGTGCCCAGGCGGGCCAGCAGCATTTCCGGCGAAAGTGCCTGCTGCGTGTGCGCCAACAGGCTGCGCGCCAGTACCACCTTGTGCAGTGGCGGGTTGGGCCTGCGCATCACGCTGACCGCGTCGGCCACCGCCGCTGCATAGTCCTGCGCGGATGGCTCGGCGGTCAGCGCTCCGGACAGCGCTGGCGCTGCCTGCGACTGCACGGGCAGCGCCGGCAGCAGGCGCTCGGGCTGGTACAACGCATCATCGGCACGCGGCTCGAACGGCACCGCGCCGACCAGCAGGCCCGGCCCACCGCGCTGCTGCGCGAAGAACGTCGCCACGCGCTCGGCCAGCGTGGCCAGCGCGCCCGCCGGCAAGGGTGCGCGGCAGCCCCGCGCGTGCATCTGCTGATCGGCCTGCCGCAGCAGGAACAGCGATGCTTCGGCGGTGGGCTCCGGCAGCATCGGCGCAGCCTCCGGCCACGCGCACTGCATCAGGGAATCGTTCATGTCATCTCCTTCATCCGATACGCTGCGGCCAGCACGCACAGCACCAGCAGCAACACGCCGACCAGCAGGTAAGGCAGGCTGGCGCCGCCGCGATACAACAAGGTGCCGAGCATCGGCCCGGCCACCATGCCCAGCCCCTGCGCCGCCGCGACGGTGCCGGCCGCCGCCCCTTGTTCGTGCGCCTGCACCGCATCGGCGGCCAACGCCTGGAACGAGGGAAACACGAAGCCCATGCCGAACGCCGCGAGGGCGTAGGCCGCCGGCAACTGCCAGGTCTGCTGCACAGCGGACACCGAAGCGAAGCCGATGCCGGCGATCAGTGCGCCGAGGATGATCCAGCGCCGGGGATGCACATCCAGCTTCATCACCAGTCCCTGCGCAAGGATCAGGCCCACACCCACTGCAGTCAGGGCGATGCCGGCCATCCGCGCGCCTTCGGCTGCATCCAGGCCGAAGCGATCGATGGCGAAGAAGCCCACGGTGACCTGCGCGATGGTGACCGACACCATCGCCACGAACGCGGCCATCTGCGGCAGGCGAAGGCGCGGGTCGAGGCGCGACAGTGGTACGCGCTTGCGGTCCTGTGCGGCAGCCACCGGTGGCGTGGCCGGCAGGCGCCAGGCCAGCAGGCCCAGCGCGAGCAGCGGCAACAGCGCCGCCACATACAGCGCCAACGGCAGGTTCCTGTAGGCAAGCCATCCGGCAGCAGCCGGGCCCAGCACCATGCCCAGCGCATTGGCGCTGCCAAGGCGGGCGAGGAATTTCGCACGTTGGCCGCTGGGTGCCTTGTCGGCGATCAGCGCAGCGGCGGTTGGCGGCACGGCCGCGTAGAACAGGCCGATCAGGCCACGCGCACCTACCAGCACCAGCACCGAGACCAGCACCGGCGGTATCGTCTGCAGCGCGACATCGATGAACACCGCCAGCGCGATGTAGACCACGGTGTAGGCACTCATCGCCAGCATCAGCACGCGCTTGCGGCCGATGCGGTCGCTGAGCTGGCCCCACGGGCGCGCGGCCAGCATCCACAACACACCCGCGGCCGTGACCGATAGACCGGCATGCCATTCGGACAGACCCAGCAGGCGGACCACCGGGCCGATGACGGCGACGAAGGACATCATCGCCATGGTGCCGATCAGGGCAGCCAACACCAGCGCCGGCAAGCCGGGAACCACGGGACGTGCATGCATGGAACACCAACCGTAACCAAGGAGGGAACGCCGGGCGCATCCGCACCCCGCGCGACGTCGCCCTGTCAGGCGGCGACGCCATCCTTAAATGATAACGGCTCGCATTTGCATTTGATACCCATTCGCTTAACGGGCATGCACCCGCAGGTGCATCACTGCCCTGCGCGTACCGACAGCAGGCCGCGACGCTTGAACCACCACTCCAGCGGCAGGGTCACCAGCGGCGGAATCGCGGCCAGCAACGCCAGCCCCGTTGCCCACCACGGCCAGCGCAGGCGCAGCGCCGCAAACAGGGTCACCGCCACGTAGACCAGGAAGGCCACGCCATGCAGCGGCCCGAACAACTTCACCAGCGCCACGTTGGCCTGCGGGCCGTACTTGAGCCACATGCCGGCCAGCAGACCGGCCCAGGTGATGGCTTCGATGAAGGCGACGATCGCGAACAGGCGTCCGGTGGGGTGCAGCGGGTTACGGTGGGTCACGCAGGGCTCCAGCAGTGGATATCAAATGCGAATGATACGCAGATGCGAACATTCCGGACACCGAGGGTAGCGCCGGGCCATGCCCGGCGAACGGGACAGCTGTGTCCACCAAGGGGGACACCTACCGAAGCGTGTCGGGGAGGATCTGCTCGCCAATCTCACGCAGCACCTCGTCCATCGGCCGGCCGTTGTCGACCAGGTTGAACATCACATGCGCCACGCCCTGCGCGTGCACCCGCAGCAGGTAGTCGCGCAGGCCATCGCGGCCCACCTTCAGGCCCAGCGGCAGTGGCTCTGCCGGCGCAGCCGGGTCGGCCTGCAGGTCCAGCAGCATCGACTGCACGAACGGTTTGGGCGCGCCGCCGCGCTGGGCCTGCTGCCACAACCCGATGCGCCCTTCCTGCGCGGTTTCTTCGCGGTGATAGGTCGCCCAGCCTTCGGCTTCGCGCGCGATCCACTGCAGGCTCTGCCGTGCAGTACCGACCACCAGCATCGGAATGCGCCTGGCCGGCGCGGGAAGTACGTCGTACCCACCGGTTGCCTGCAACGCCGGCGCACGCTCGGACGGTTCGGACGACAGCGCCGCACGCAGCAGCGACCAGCGTTCGCGGAAGGTCGCTGCCCTGCTTTGCAGATCCTCGCCGAATGCCGCGAACTCCTCAGGTCGATCACCCGAGCCCAGACCCAGCACGAAACGCCCACCGCTGATCCGGTCCAGCGTCAGCGCCGACTTTGCCACGTGCAGCGGTTGCCGCAACGGCAGCACGATGGCCGCCGTGCCGACCACGATGCGTTCGGTCGCCGCGGCCAGCATGCCCAGCCACAGGAACGGATCATCCAGCGCGCTGGCAGTCGCATCCGGCCCCTGCGGCACCATCAACGGCACATCGCGGGTCCACAGCGCGGCGAAACCGAGATCGTCGGCCAGCCGCGCGATGCGTCGCGCCTCATGTGGGTCGGCCAGGCCGTGTGCGGCCACCGGCGTCATCAGGCCAAGGCTGAGGCCCTGCGTTGGAAACAGGCGGGCATGGGCGGTATTGAAATCAGTCATGCCGCCAGCTTAGCGTGGGGCATTGATGCCGTCCCGCCACAGGAAGTACCGCGCATGCCCAGGATCCGCCCCGCCCACGTCGATGACCTGCCCGCGATCAGCGCGGTGTGCATGGCGGCGTTCACTGCCGCCGTTGCGCCCATGCTCTCCGCCGACGGCATCGCCACGTTCGGCACTGTGGCCGCAGCCTCTGCGTTCGCCGAACGCCTGCAGGGCGACAACCACATCCTTGTGGCCGAACAGGAAGGCCAGGTGGTCGGCGTCGTGGAACTGAAGGCCGGCCAGCATCTGGCAATGCTGTTCGTCGCGCCGGAACTGCAGGGGCAAGGCATCGGTCGCGCCCTGCTGCAGGCGGTGCTGCCGCAGGTGCGTGGCCCGCAGATGACCGTGCGCGCCTCGCTCAACGCGGTGCCCGCCTACGAACACTATGGATTCGTGCTGGATGGTGACGTCGGCCAGTTCAACGGCCTGATCTACCAACCGCTGGTGTTGACGGTGCCCGCTTCGGCGGGTGCGGACCTTGGTCCGCACTGAGGTCCAGCCCATCGGTGGGTGCGGACCCTGGTCCGCACTGAGGTTCAGCCCACATGCCGTGCTGCGCGTGCGACATGAGCAAACTGCATCAGCCAGCACCCTGACCGTTCCTACAATGGCTCCATCACCCTGTCCTTCGAGATGCCGCCGATGCGCGTCGCGCTTTCCATGTTGCTGCTGGCCTCGGCACTGAGCGCCTGCTCACCCGCTTCCGCTCCGGTGCCGACGGCGCAGGCGGCCTCCACCGCCCCGGCCTCCGCCATCGCCTGGCGCCAGGGCGATGTGGATGATGCCTTCAACGAAGCCGCCGAGAGTGGCAAGCCAGTGCTGCTGTACTGGGGCGCGGTGTGGTGCCCGCCGTGCAACCAGCTCAAGGCCGGGCTGTTCAAGGATCCGGCCTTCATCGCATTGACCGGCAAATTCGTGCCGGTGTACCTGGACGGCGACGAGGAAGGCGCGCAGGCGTGGGGCGAACGCTTCGGCGTGCGCGGCTATCCGACCCTGATCGTGCTCGACCCGCAGCGCAACGAAATCACCCGCGTGGCCGGCGGCAACGACGCGGCCGAACTGACCCGGGCACTGACCGTCGCCGCCAGCCGCCGCAGCGCCGTTGCTGAAACGCTCGCGACCGCGCTGGCGACGCCGGCCACGCTCGGCGCCGAGGACTGGCAGGTGCTGGGCGACTACGGCTGGGAGGTGGATGCCAACCGCCTGGCCGGCAAGCGCAGCACGCAGGACGTGCTGCAGCAACTTGCCAAGGCCGCACCCGAACCTGCGCTGCAGCGTCGCTTCGCGTTGCTCGCCTTGGCTACAGCCGAGAAGCCGACGACAGCGCCCACCCAGGTACGCGAACTGCTGCAGGCCGTGCTGGCGCAGTCGGCGGAAGTACGTCGCAACCGCGAGCTGCTGGGCTATGCCGGCGCCGGGCTGGTCAAGCAGGCCAGCGCCGGTCCGGCCAGCAGCAATGCCCTCGGCCAGCAGTTGCTGGTCGCGCTGGAACGTGCCGATGCCGCACGTGGCGATCGCGCTGACGACGCCTTGTCACGCGCGCTGACCGAGCTGGCGCTGGCCCGCCATCAGCAGCCCGAAGGCGCGCTGCCGGCAGCCCTGGTTGAGCGGGTGAAGCAGCGCGTGACCGCCGCTGATGCCGCCGCCACGGACACGCATGCGCGCCAGGCCACCATCAGCAGTGCGGTCTACGCGCTGCGTCAGGTCGATGACGATGCGGGCGCCGAGGCCTTGCTGCTGGCAGAGCTGAAGCGCAGCGAGCAGCCTTACTACTACATGCCGGAGCTGGCCGAACTGGCCGAGCAGCGCGGTGATACCGCCGGCGCCCTGGAGTGGTTGAAGCGTGCCTACGAGGGCGCGCAGGGGCCTGCCACGCGCGTGCAGTGGGGCGTGCTGTACGTGGAAGGCCTGCTGCGGCTGGCGCCCGATGATGCACCGCGCATCGAGCAGGCCACCGAGGCGTTGATCGCCGAGCTGGACAAGCAGCCATCCGGCTACCACCAGCGCACGCGTCAGCGCTTCGAACGGCTGGCCGGACAGCTGCAGGCGTGGAGCGCGAAGCACAAGGGTGCGGAGACGCTGGCACGGTTGCAGCAGCGGATGCAGACCGCCTGTGGTGATCAGGTTGATAGCGCGTGCAAGGATTGGTTGAGCTGACGCCAGACGCAGGATTCGACGGATACCGGTAGTGCCGGTGAGGGTTCCAAAAGCGGGTTCAGTAGTGCCAGCCCATGGCTGGCAGCTCGGAATGTATGAAGCTGCCAGCCATGGGCTGGCACTACTGAAGCTTCGTTGCCGCTTGACCTCAACCAATGTTGAGGTGCGATAACAGTCTCCCCACGGCCACACCCCTGGCCTTCCCCACGGAGACTGTCTCGATGTCGTACTCGCTTCCCGCCCTCCCCTATGCCTACGACGCCCTCGAGCCGCACTTCGATGCGCGCACGATGGAAATCCACCACGGCAAGCACCACCAGGCTTACGTCAACAACCTCAATGCCGCGCTGGAACAGGCGGGTGTGCCGGCGCAGCCGGTGGAGACCCTGATCGCCGATCTGGATGCCCTGCCCGAATCGATCCGCGGCGCGGTGCGCAACAACGGCGGCGGCCACGCCAACCACAGCTTGTTCTGGACCATCCTCAGTGCCAACGGCGGCACGCCCGATGACCAGCTTGCCGCGGCCATCGATCGCGACCTCGGTGGCTACGACGCCTTCAAAGAGACCTTCAGCAAGGCCGCGCAGACCCGGTTCGGCAGTGGCTGGGCGTGGTTGACCGTCGATCGCGATGGCCGCCTGCAGGTCGAAAGCAGCGCCAACCAGGACAGCCCCCTGATGGGCGCAGCGGCGGGCGCCTCCGGCAACATCCCGATCCTTGCCCTGGACGTCTGGGAGCACGCCTACTACCTGCATTACCAGAACCGCCGCCCCGACTACATCGGCGCGTTCTTCAACCTCATCAACTGGGCCGAAGTCGGCCGGCGCTACCGCCAGGCCAGGGCCGCATGAACGCGGACTCCGGTGCATACGCCGGGCCGTGGGCAGGGGTCTTCCCCGCTCCGGCTCCGGTGCCGTCGGTCAGCCTGCCGCCGCGTGCGCTGCGGCGGTTGCTCGGCCATTTCCCTACCGGTGTGGCGATCGTCTGCGCTCGTGATGCACAGGGAAAGCCGCAGGGCCTGACCATCAACTCGTTCGTGCCGATCTCGCTGCAGCCGCCACTGGTGCTGTGGAACCTGGCCCTGCATGCGCAGAGCCTGTCCACGTTCCAGCGCGCCCCCCAGTTCGCGATCAGCGTGCTCGGCGCCGGACAGGAAGCCCTGGCGCGCCGTTTCGCCGACCCGCAGGTGCGCCATCGATTCACCGATGTGCCCTTGCTGGACGACGGCGAGGACGCGCCACCGCGGATCGCCGGTGCCGTCGTCCACCTCACCTGCACGCGCCACGCGCAGTGGCCGGTCGGCGATCACCTGTTGCTGGCCGGGCGCGTCGTCGATGTGCAGGAAGAAGGCGGCGCACCGCTGCTGTTCCATCGCGGCCGCTTTCAGGCCGGTCCGGTGGAAACCCTGGTGGAGGTGCGCTGATGGACATCAACACGCTGGAAAAGATGCTCGCCGCCGGCAAGGACAGCGCGCTGCTGCGCTTCGGCCTGGGCAAGAGCTGGCTGGACGCCGGCGATCCGGTGCGCGCAGCCACCCATCTGGGCCGCTGCGTGGTGCTGGACCCGGACTATTCGGCGGCGTGGAAGCTGCTGGGCAAGGCATGGCTGGCCGGTGGCCAGCCACAGGCGGCGCGCGAGGCGTGGCAGCGCGGGCTCAGCGTGGCCGGCAACAAGGGCGACCAGCAGGCCCGCAAGGAGATGCAGGTGTTCCTGCGCAGGCTGGACCGCCAGTCGCCTGCGCTGTTGGCGAAGGCCGGCTGAACAATCAGCCGGCGTTGGCCGACGCCGGTGCCGGCATGATGTCCGGCATCGGCACGCGGCGCGGCTTGCTCGGGAACGCGTGGCGCAGGATGCGCCAGACCACCTGGGTGAACTGCCGTGGCAGCGAACCGTTGTTGTAGTGCTGGCCATAACGACGGCAGATATCCTTCACTTCCTTGGCGATGGCCGCGTAGCGGTTGGCCGGCAGATCCGGATAGAAGTGGTGCTCGATCTGGTGGCTGAGGTTGCCCGACAGCACGTTGATCACGAAACCGCCGCTGATGTTGGACGAACCGCGCAGCTGGCGCAGGTACCAGTGGCCGCGCGATTCATTGCGCAGGCATTCCTTCGGGAACGTTTCCGATTCGGCGGTGAAGTGCCCACAGAAGATGATCACGTAGGTCCAGATGTTGCGCAGGCCGTTGGCCACCAGGTTGCCCAGCATCACCGGCAGGAAGAACGGACCGGCCAGCAGCGGGAAGAACACGTAGTCCTTAAGCACCTGGCGGATCATCTTGCGTGCCACCGGACGGGTCTGCAGCCACATCGCACGGCTGCTGATGCGGCCCTTGAACCAGCGCCCCAGGCGCAGGTCCTGCGCCGCCACGCCCCACTGGAACAGCAGCGCGAAGATCGGTGCGATGATCGGCTGCAGCAGGTAGAACGGCTTCCAGCGCTGTTCCGGGAAGATGCGCAGCAGGCCATAGCCGATGTCATCGTCCATGCCACGCACGTTGGTGTAGGTGTGGTGGCGGAAATTATGGGTCTTGCGCCAGTTGTCGGCGGTGGCAACGATGTCCCATTCGTAGGCGTTGCCGTTGAGCTTGGGATCGCCGGTCCAGTCGTACTGGCCGTGCATCACGTTGTGGCCCAGCTCCATGTTCTCCAGGATCTTGGCCAGCGCCAGCAGCAGGGTGCCGGCGATACAGGCCGGCCACAGCAGCGGCGCCCAGAACAACGGCGAGAACGCGCCAAGGAACAGCAGGCTGCGGCCAAGCACGCCGGACCAGCGCACAGCCGCTGCGACGCGGCGGATGTAGCGGGTGTCGGACGCGCCGAGGCTGCCGATCACACGGTCGCGGATCGCATCGAGTTCCTCACCAAACGCCTGCATCTCGGCAGGGCTCAGGGCACGGTCGGTAGCGCGGGTCATGGCAGCGGGGTCCTCAGAGATCCAGGGTCAGGTCGGTGGTCGGCGCGCTCACGCAGATCCGCACCGGCACGGCCGTTTCGGACTGGGTATCGCCGGTGCGCAGGTGGCGGGTGGTGCCACTGACGCGTTCACAGGTGCAGCTGTTGCAGATGCCCATGCGGCAGCCGTGCTTGGGCGCGATGCCCTGCGCCTCCAGGCTTTCCAGCAGCGAGCGGCCACGCGGCACGGTCAGCCGCCGGCCGCTGCGGGCCAGGGTCAATGCGACCTCACCCAGGCTGTCGGCATCACTGAGTGCTGCGGGTGGAGTAAAGGCTTCAGCCTGGAAACCGGCCACCTGCTGGGCCAGCCGCGCGCGCGCGGCTGCAACGAAGCCGTCCGGACCGCAGGCCAGTACATGGCGCTGCGCCAGCGGAGTGTCGTCACCGGCCACGGCCAGCGTGTGGCTGTCGATACGCGCAGCCGGCACGTTGCCTTCGCGGGTGGTCAGCAGGTGCACGCGCAGGTTCGGATGCGCCGCAGCCAGCGCCAGCAGTTCATCGCGGAACTGGAACGCTGCGGTGCTGCGCTCCCAGTAGAACAGATCGACCGGCGCAGCCAGCGGGCGCTGGCAGGCGTCGCGCAGCAGGCTGCGCATGGGCGTGATGCCACTACCAGCTGCCAGCAGCAATACCGGCGCTGCGGCAGGCATGTGGAAATCACCGAAGGCCGCGTCCAGCCGGAACAGGTCGCCCGGCTTGGCATGTGCGACCAGATGCTGGCTGACCTTGCCGCCTTCCACCGCCTTGACGGTAATGGCCAGCTCGCGTCGGCCCAGGCGGGTCGGGCTGTAGCTGCGGCGCAATACACGCCCCTCAAGCTCAACGCCGAGGGTGACGTGCTGGCCGGCACGCATCCCGGCCCAGTGCCGGTTGCAGCGCAGGACCAGGGTCGCGGCGCCCTCGCCGGCCGGCTCGCGCCGTACCAGGCGGGCCATCGGCTCCCGCAGGGTCCACAACGGATTCAGCTGGCCCGCCCAGAAGTCGAACAGCGACGGCGACAGCCAGCGGTACGGAGAAAGCAGGGAAGGTCGGACGACAGCGCTCATGGGCGCACTATACGGCCGCACACACAGCTGTGTATACATGTGTATATTGCACCGGATTGGGTATGATTCAGCCTTGCCCCTCCGGAAGTGCCATGGCCGCCGCCACCGTTCTGTCTCCGCCTGAAGATGCCAACAGCCCGGCCCGCCGTACGGTGAGCCGCGAGGATCTGTTGGCCGCCGCGTTGAAACTGATCGGCCCGCATCGCAGCCTGTCCACCCTCAGCCTGCGCGAAGTCGCGCGCGAGGCCGGCATCGCACCCAACAGCTTCTACCGACAGTTCCGCGACATGGACGAACTGGCCGTCGCCCTGATCGACGTCGCTGGCCGCTCACTGCGCACCATCATCGGCGAAGCCCGCCAGCGCGCTACGTCCAGCGCCACCAGCGTGGTGCGCGTGTCGGTGGAAACCTTCATGGAACAGCTGCGCGCCGACGACAAGCTGCTGCACGTGCTGTTGCGCGAAGGCGCGGTCGGCTCGGACGATTTCAAGCACGCGGTCGAACGCGAACTGCATTACTTCGAAGAAGAGCTGCAGCACGACCTGGTGCGCTTGGCCGCATTGGACGGCGCGGTGCTGTACAAGCCGGAACTGGTGTCGATGGCGATCACCCGGCTGGTGTTTGCAATGGGCGCTTCGGCCATGGACCAGCCCCCGGAGAACGACCCGGAACTGGTCGAACAGATCTCCACGATGATCCGCATGATCATCGTCGGCGCGCGCACTCCCGCCGCCTTCCGCCGCGGCTGACCCCTTCCGGTGCATGACCACCGGCACGCTCCCGTGCGTATTACGTAATGTTATAACATTCGTATTCGAGTAAAGACCACGGTTCCGCCGCGAGCTGAAACGACGATATAGCAATTGCTATATTGATGAGCTTCTGCTTTCATGTGCGCCAGCCAGGTCGCCCTCGCCGCCCTCCCTCCCCAAGGACGACGCCCTCATGCGCATTGCTGCCCCCCTTCTCCGCCGGCTGCCACTGGCTGCTGGTATCGCCACCGCCCTGCCACTGGCCGCAGTCGCTGCACCGCCCTCGCCTACCGAGCTGGACCGGGTGCAGGTGAAAGTCAGCACCGCCACGCGCAGCGAACGCCTGCTGTCGGACGTGCCGATCCGCACCGAAGTACTGCGCAAGGAAGACATCGCCCTGCGCGCGGCCACCGACTTCTCCCGCGCGGTGGAGCTGATCAACGGCCTGCGGGTGGAAAGCAATTGCCAGAACTGCAACACCAGCGAAGTACAGCTGCTGGGCCTTCCCGGTGCCTACAACCAGCTGCTGTTCGATGGCATTCCACTGCTGTCCACGCTGGGCAGCGTGTACGGGCTTGAACAGATTCCCGCCGGCTTCGTCGACCGCATCGAAGTGGTCAAGGGCGGTGGGTCGTCGCTGTATGGCCCGGGCGCGGTGGCCGGTGTCATCAACCTGATTCCTCCGCTGCCTGCACGCAGCGGAGGCCATGTGCAGGCCGGCGTGGATGTGATGAAGGGCACGCCGCAGAAGAACGCCGACGTGCGTCTGGATCTGGTCGCCAGCGAAGCCGATGCCGGACTGTCGGTGATCGCCCAGCGCAACTGGAACAGCGGTATCGACTACAACGGCGACGGCTACACCGAAATCACCCGCAAGAATCTCAAGGTCGGTGGCCTGCAGGCCTGGTATGCACCGAATCCGGGCACGCGCCTGCGGCTGGACCTGCAGGTGACCGATGAGAGCCGCCGCGGGGGCAATCGCCTCGACCAGCCCGAACACCTGGCCAACATCGCCGAATCTCTGGATACGAACTACCGTCGCGGCAGCCTGTCATGGGACCAGGAAGTGAACAGCGACGTCGACTTCCGTCTGGCCTACGCCTTCGCCGACATCGACCGCGACAGCTTCTATGGCGGTCTTGGCGATGTGGTCACCGATCCATCGGCGCCCGGCTACGATCCTTCGCAGCTGGACCCGAACGTGCCCGGCAGTGCCGCATCACGCTCGTGGCGCCAGTACGGGCGCACCCACAACCCGCTGCACTACATCGACAGCCAGTTGAACTGGCGGCTGGGTGCACACACGCTTGCGTTCGGCGTGCAGTACAAGCATGAGGGCCTGCGTGACGACAACCGCGATGGCGCCGGCCAGCGCCTGGCCGTGCTCGAGGACGCTACGTTCCACAACCTCGGCGCGTTCGTGCAGGACGAATGGAGCGTACGCGATGATGTCGACCTGGTGCTGGGTGCGCGCGTGGACAAGAGTTCGGAACTGGACAACGCCGTGTTCTCACCGCGTATCGCCCTCGCCTGGCAGGCGACACCCCGGCTGAAATGGCGTGCGGGCATCGCCACCGGCTTCCGTGCGCCGGAGATCTTCGTCGAGGATGTCCACGTCGATACACTCGGTGGCGAGCAGGTGCGCGTGCGCAATACCCGTGGCCTGAAGGAGGAGCGCGCGCTGACCACCCTGTTCGGGTTCGACTGGCGCTCCGACCCGGCCGACCCGGTATGGAGCTGGGATGCCACCGCGTCCTACGCACGCATCCGTGACACCTTCGCGCTGGGCGAGATCCAGCGCGGCGATGATGGCCAGCTGACACAACTGCGCTACAACGCGTCCGGGTCGAACGTACTGGGCATGGAAACCAACATCGGCTGGCAGCCCTCTGCGCAATGGCGGCTGACGGCCGGTGCGTCGTGGTACCGCTCGCAGTTCCGCGCGCCGCAACGCATCTTCGATGACACCGCCGACGGCGGCGATACGGTGCTCGACAGCCGCGACTACCTGAAGACGCCGCGCTGGACCGGCGTGGCCCAGTTCAGCTGGATGCCGGCCGAACCCTGGGAGACGTTCCTGGCGCTGCGCCACACCGGATCGATGCCGGTGCTCAACAACCGGCTGGGCGAACTGCACCGCACCCGAGCCTTCCTGGTCACCGATCTCGGCACGCGCTGGCATCGCCACCTGGGCGCGCAGGCACAGCAGGAAGTGTCGGTGGCGGCCGGGGTAAAGAACGTGTTCGACCAGCGGCAGAAGGATCTGGAAAGCGGCGCGCTGCGCGACAGCGACTACGTGTACGGTCCGCGTTTCGCCCGCTCGTGGTACGTGAACCTGCGTTATGCGTTCTAGGTGGCTGCCCGCACTGCTGTTGGCACTGGCATCGCCGGCGGCGGCGGCCGACCTGCACGCGCAGGTCTCCGCGTCGCTGATGCGGCCCGAGCCACGTTCCCTGCGGCCGGTGCAGTGGTCGCCACCGCCAAAGCTGATCGCGCTGTACTTCGGTGCCGACTGGTGCGCGCCCTGCCAAGCCTTCGTGCCGACCCTGCGCAGCGTGCGCGACGCGCTGCGCGAGGCCGGCGCCGATACCGAAGTGGTGTATGTCAGCCTGGATGAAAGCGAGGCGGCGTTGCGGCGCTACATGCAGCTGCAGGACATGCCGTGGCCGGTGCTGGACCCGCGTCGGGCGAAGCGCATGCCGGCGCTGCAGGCGTTGGCCGGCCCGGCCCCGCCCAACCTGGTGCTGATCGATGCGCAGGGCACGGTGCTGGCCAATGGTTGGCAGGGGCGCCACTACGGCGGGCTGCAACCGGTATTGCAGGAATGGAGGAAGCGGGCGTGTGCGCAGGAACAGGCGCGCTGCCCGCCTGAATTGCAGAGTCGAGCCATGCCCGACTCATTTCATCACCGCGCGAACAGCAGCCGAGCATGGCTCGGCTCTACAGAAAGCAGATTCCGCGAGTAGATCCACGCCATGCGTGGATGCACTCATTCCATACCGCGCGAACAGCAGTACAGAAACCGCGACTCAACCTCCCTCGGCCTTGCGTACGAATGCGTCGAACAAGGCCAGTGTCTGTTCACTGACGTGATGCTCGATGCCCTCGGCATCACGCCGCGCGGTATCCGGGTCCACGCCCAGCGCCAGCAGGAAGCGCTCCACCGTCTGGTGGCGCTGGCGGCTGGCATGGGCCAACGCCTCGCCCTCGGGGGTCAGGAACACGCCGCGGTACGGGCGCTGCACCACCCAACCGTCACGGGCCAGCCGTCGCAGCATTTTCGCCACCGTCGGCTGGGCCACGCCCAGGCGGGTAGCGATGTCGACCTGGCGGGCCTCACCGCCATCGGCCAACAGGTCGGAGATCAGCTCGACATAGTCCTCCACCAGCTCCATCCGGTGTGCCTCGCGCACTTGCCGGAAGCTCTCGACCTGGCGCTCGGCCTCGATCAAGGGGGTGCTTTTCAGCGATGTCGAATCGTCCGTCTTGCCCACGCGTGTGCCTGTCCTGCAGTTGTCATCGGGTGCGAACCTGAATTCTGGACCAGTGACGCAGTAAAGACGATTGTTTCACATTGCTATGCGATATAGCAGTGGCTATATTGACAGCCATGAACACCGTTGCACCCACCGATTCTGCCGCCTCCACTCCGGCCAGCCTGGGTGCGCTCAACGCCTCGATTGCCGTACCCGACAAAGGCCATTGGTGGTTCCGGCTGCTGGCCTTCCTTGGCCCAGGCTACATGGTGTCGGTCGGTTACATGGACCCGGGCAACTGGGCCACCGATCTGGCAGGCGGCTCGCGCTTCGGCTATCTGCTGCTGTCGGTCATCCTGATCTCCAACCTGATGGCGGTGATCCTGCAGGCGTTGTCGGCACGGCTGGGCATCGCCACCGGCATGGACCTGGCACAGGCCTGCCGTGCGCGCTACCCCAAGCCGGTGAACCTGGCGCTGTGGGCGCTGTGCGAAGCGGCGATCATCGCCTGCGACCTGGCCGAAGTGATCGGCACGGCCATTGCCCTGAAACTGTTGTTCGACCTGCCATTGCTGTGGGGCGCGGTGATCACCGCGCTGGACACGCTGCTGGTGCTGCTGTTGATGAACCGCGGTTTCCGCGCACTGGAAGCCTTCGTGATCGCACTGCTGATGGTGATCTTCGGCTGCTTCATGGTGCAGATCGCGCTGGCCGCGCCGCCGGTGATGCAGGTGCTGGGTGGTTTCGTTCCGCGCGCCCAGGTGGTCACCGATCCGCATGCGCTGTACATCGCCATCGGCATCATCGGTGCCACGGTGATGCCGCACAACCTGTACCTGCATTCGTCCATCGTGCAGACCCGTGCTTATCCACGCACAAATGAAGGCCGTCGCAGCGCGCTGCGCTGGGCGGTGGCCGACAGCACCGTCGCCTTGACCCTGGCACTGTTCATCAACGCCAGCATCCTGATCCTGGCGGCGTCGGTATTCCATGCCAATGGCCGCTTCGATGTGGAAGACATCGAGCAGGCGCACCAGTTGCTGGCACCGATGCTGGGCGTGGGCCTCGCCTCGACATTGTTTGCCGTGGCGCTGCTCGCGTCCGGCCTGAACTCCACGGTGACGGCGACACTGGCCGGGCAGATCGTGATGGAAGGGTTCCTGCGCCTGCGCCTGCCGCCATGGTTGCGGCGCTTGATCACCCGCGCGCTGGCCATCATCCCGGTGGTGGTGGTCATCATGCTGTTCGGCGACCAGGGCGCGGTGAAGCTGCTGGTGCTGAGCCAGGTGGTGCTGTCGATGCAGCTGCCGTTCGCGATCATTCCGCTGGTACGGATCGTGACCGACAAGATGACGATGGGCGCGCTGGTGGCACCGCGCTGGCTGGGAAGCATCGCCTGGGTGATCGCGCTGGTGATCGTGGTGCTGAACGTGAAGCTGCTGGTGGATACGTTCGCTGGCGGTTGATCCGCGCGCTGGAAGTCCGCCAGGCGTGGCCCGGCGCTACCGATGGCGACGTGCAGTAGATCCACGCCATGCGTGGATGTGGCATGACCGGGGCTACAGGAACTCCGCAATCGCCGCTTCGATCTGCTGCGGCGACTGGAAACCCGGCATGCGCATGCGTTCGTCACCGTCCAGGAACAGCGACAGCGTGGGGGTCTGCCGCAGCCCCAGCTCGCGGAAGAACGCCTCACCCACCACTTCCAGCTGCACCCGCAGCAGGGTCGTGCCCTGCCCTGCAGTGCCGCTGGCCACCCGCTGCAGCGACATGTCCAGCATCCGGCACCCCGGGCACTGGTCCTTGTGGAAGTCCACCAGCACGCGTGGATGGTCGGCCAGCAACTGCTGGAACTGCTCAGGCGTGGTGGCGTCGATGATCTGCATCGGTGGTACTCCAGTAATGATCCAGGACCGCATCGGTCCAGCGGTTGATGGTCGTGGCATGCCGCCGGCCATGGGGCATCTGTTCGATCTCCAGCGGCGGGTAGCCGCTGTGGAAATAGCGGATCAGCCGGTGCACCGCACCGCAGTAATACTCCTGCCCCCACTGCGTTTCGCCGGTACCGAACACCGCCACCTGGCGTGGTCGCTGGCCGCGTTCGGCGATGCCTGCCACCCAGGCCTTCATCTCCGACGGCGTGCGCCCGGCGTTGTCGGTCCAGCAACCGAGCAGCACCAGGTCGGCCTCGTCCACCGGCAGCGGCGGGCACTGTCGCGGGTCGTCGGCGTCCTGCCAGTGCACGGCGTGGCCTGCGGCCCGGCAACGCTCGGCGATGTGGCGGCCGAGCTCACGGGTGTTGCCACTGAGCGACGCCACCACGATCAGGATGCGCAGCGCCGGGCCGTGCTCAGAGGTCGTCGAAGCCATTGTCGACGTTGGTCTTCTTGTAGCTTGCATTGCGCATCTCGAAGAAGTCGGTCTTGGTCTCGGTGAAGTTGTCGGCGTAGGCCTTGATCCACGGCATCACGTTGTCGGTGGTATCGCTGTACAGGCGCTCGATGCCGAGCATGCCGGCCATCTTGTTGGCGCGGTACTTCACGTAGCGCACCATCTCGTCCACGTCGATGCCATCGATGCCATCCAGCACCTCCGCCGACCATTGGGTTTCCAGCTCGATGGCATGTTCGAACGACTGGTGCACGTAGGCGGTCAGTTCGTTGGTCTGCAACTCCGGGTTCTCGCCGATGATGGCGCGGATCAGCTCGCTGATGAACTTGGTGTGGGCCAGTTCGTCACGGTTGATGAAGCTGATGATCTTTCCGGTGCCGTTCATGCGGTTCTGCCGCACCATGTTGTAGAAGTACGCGAAGCCGGAATAGAAGTTGATGCCTTCCAGGATCGAGGACTGGATCAGCGACTTCAGCAGGGTTTCGGCGGTCTTCTCGCGCATGAAGTCGTCGTAGGCCCCCATGATCGGCGCGTTGCGCTTGATGATGGTCGGGTGGGTACGGGCGATCTCGAAGATGCGGTTCTGGTTCGGCAGGTCAGTGATCGAGGCCAGCACGTAGCTGTAGCTTTCGTTGTGGATCACTTCCTGCTGGCCGATGATCGCCGCGTTGGCGTGCGCGGCCGGGTCGGTGATGTACTCGGCGACGTTGTAGATGAAACGCGTCTGCGGCGAATCAAGTGTAGCCAGCAGGCCGATGATGGAATCGTAGGCGTTCTTCTCGCGCGCGTTGAGCTCGCCGTACTGGCGTGCATCCACCTTCATGTCCACCTCGTCGGGGATCCAGAAGTTGGTCGACAGTTCCTTGTAGGCGCGATAGAACGACGGGTAGGGAATGTCGTTCCAGTTCAGGATGCCGCTGGTGCGGCCGTTGATGATGCCGGTGCTGCGGTTGGGGTGGCGCGGTTCGAGGATCCTGATGCGGTCGAGCGGGGTTGCCATGGTCTTCTGCCTTCGTATTGCATGCGTTGCGGATGTAGAGCCGAGCCCATGCTCGGCTGCTCTTCGCGCCTGAGCCGAGCGTAGGCTCGGCTCTACAGGGGGCGCAGCGATCAGCTCGAGCACCACTCGCATTCGCTGATGTCGATGTCGTTGGAGCGCACGTAGTAGGTGGTCTTCAACCCTGCCCGCCAGGCACTGATGTGCAGCGCCAGCAACGTGCTGGCGCGGATCGTGCTCGGCACATAGAGGTTGAAGCTGATCGACTGGTCGACATGGCGCTGGCGGCGCGCGTTCTGGCGCACGCTGGCGAACTGGTCGACCTTGTAGGCGCCCTTTTCGTAATACGGCCAGGTTTCCAGCGACAGCCCGGGCGCAGCCACCGGCCGCCGGAAGTCTTTCTTTTCCTCGTAATAGAACGCGCTGTAGATCGGATCGATCGACGCGGTGGAACCGGCGATCTGTGCAGTGCTCATGTTCGGTGCCACTGCCAGCAGCCAGCCGTTGCGCAGGCCGTTGCTCGCCACCTCGCGCGCAAGACTGTCCCAGGCAGCGCCGCTGTAATCGCGGTCACGGAAATAGTTGCCGTTGTGCCAGTCGCTGCCGGCGAACATCGGGTAGCTGCCCTTCTCCCTGGCCAGCTGCGCGCTGGCCTGGATGGTCAGGAAGTTGATGCGCTCGAACAGGCGATCGGACAGTTCCTCGGCCTCGGGCGATTCCCAGTGGATCGCCTGCTGTGCCAGCAGGTGGTGCCAGCCGAACGTGCCCAGGCCGATGGCGCGGTACTTGTGGTTGGTGATGGTGGCCTGCGGCACCGGCAGTGCATTGAGGTCGATCACGTTGTCGAGCATGCGCACCTGGATCGGAATCAACCGCTCCAGCACGTCCGTGGCCAGCAGATCCTCGGGGGCGGTGATGGCACGGCCGAGGTTGATCGATGACAGGTTGCAGACCACGAAGTCACCGGCACGACGGGTGGTGACGATCTGGTCGCCGCTGACGATCTCCTGGATCATCCGCGTCGGGCTCATGTTCTGCAGGATCTCGGTGCACAGGTTGCTGGAATAGACCATGCCCGCGTGCTTGTTCGGGTTCTTCCGGTTCACTTCGTCGCGGTAGAACAGGAACGGATTGCCGGTTTCCAGCTGGCTGAGCATGATCCGCTTGAACAGGTCGATCGCCTTCACCGTGCGACGGCTGATGCGTTCGTCGGCCACCAGTTCGGCGTAGCGGTCGCGGAAGCTGCCCTGGCCACGCTTCTCGTCGTAGAAATCCTGCAGGTACCAGCCCTTGGCCTGCTTCACCTCGTGCGGATCGAACAGGTACCAGTCGGCACGGCGCTCCACTGCTTCCATGAACAGGTCGGGCACGCAGACGGCGGTGAACACATCGTGCGCGCGCAGGCGCTGGTCGCCGTTGTTCAGGCGCAGGTCCATGAAGGCTTCGATGTCGCGGTGCCAGATGTCCAGGTACACCGCCACTGCACCCTTGCGCTGGCCGAGCTGGTCGACCGACACCGCAGTGTTGTTGAGCTGCTTGATCCACGGCACGACGCCGCCGGACGAGTTGGGTACGCCGCGGATCGGCGCGCCACTGCTGCGCACGTATCCCAGGTACGCACCCACACCGCCGCCGTGCTTGGACACGCGGGCGATATCGGTGTTGGAGTCATAGATGCCCTGCAGGCTGTCATCGACGGTATCGATGAAGCAGCTCGACAGCTGCCCGCCGACCTTGCCGGCGTTGGCCAGGGTCGGCGTGGCCACCGTCATGTACAGGTTGGATAATGCCCAGTACGCCTCGCCCACCAGCTGCATGCGGCGCACGCGGCCGCTCTCACCCGGCCCGCCCTCGTTCTGCATCAGGTACAGGGCGATGGTCAGCCAGCGTTCCTGCGGCAGCTCATACACCTCGCGGCTGCGGTCGGTGGCCAGATAGCGCGTGGCCAGCAGGTACAGGCCGTTGTAGGCGAACAGACGATCGCGCTCGGGGTCGATCATCTCACCGGCCTGCTGCAGCTCTTCCTTCGAATAGCAGCGCAGGATGTCGTTGCTGTAGATACCGCGGTCGGCCAGGCTTTCCTGCAGGCCCACGTAGGAGCCGTATTTCAGGCTGACATCGTAGAAGCGGTTGCGGCTGGCGCGCTTGTACAGCCGGCGCAGGTACAGGCGTGCGGCGAACTGTTCCCATTCGGGCGCGACAAGATCGACGCGCGATTCCGCTTCGCGGATCAGCAGGTCCACCAGATCATCGGCACTGATGCTGGGCTTGCGCTCGACCATCGCCAGCACAACGCGGCGGTAATCGGCCACGTCCAGCTCTGGCAGCTCGGCATGGATGGTGTCGATGCTGCGCAACAGGCGTGCCGCATCGTAGGGCAGGCGACGATTGCCGGCCTCCTTGGTGATCCAGGTCGGCACGCGCTCGCCGCTGGCGCGCATGGCGTCGCCGGCGCCGGCCAGGTCGGCCACGCGGAAGGTACTGTCGGTCACGGTGGTGGAACTCCAGGCTCGTACGCGCGTCGGCGCCCGATGCCATGGCGGCCCTGCACGCGATACCGGCGCGCGGGGCGAACGGGTGAAGTGCCAGGGTGCAGGAACGTAGGTCGTCGGCATCTGCCTGCGCCTGCGGCCGGTATCCGGGCCGTGGGGGCGACCTGCGTCCGCACGATGGCGGCCGCGTCGACACGGCAAGCCTTCAGGGGCGGGCCGCGGGACGTTTGCTGCATGTCCGGCGGCGGCGGCTGACCGGGAGTGACGGCCACAACATAGTGGGGATGCCTTGGGTCGTCAACACAAGATGCAGTAATCATGTCATGCCGCGACCATCGGTCGCAGGATGCCGTGTTGCACCGCCATCACCTTGTTGACGGCGTACACGTCCCCAATTCGGTATCACATCAACTTTTCCGGAACACCGCTCATGCGCGCTGCCCAGTACTTCTCCTTCGGCGACCCGGCCGACGTCCTTGCGGTTGCCGACGCCGCACTGCCCGAACCCGGCCCCGGCGAGGTGCGCATCCGCACCGTGCTGGCCTCGATCCACAACCACGACCTGCTGACCGTGCGTGGCCTGTACGGCTACAAGCCGACGTTGCCGGCGATCGGTGGCAGCGAAGCACTGGGCGTGGTCGATGCACTCGGCGACGGCGTCGATGGCCTGCAGATCGGCCAGCGCGTTGCCGCCGCCTCGGTGCATGGCACCTGGGCCGAAGCGTTCATCGCGCCGGTGCGGATGGTGATCCCGATGCCGGAGTCGATCCCCGACGAGATGGCCGCACAGCTGATCGCGATGCCGCTGAGCGCGCTGATGCTGCTGGAATTCCTGCACGTTGAGCAGGGCCAGTGGATCGTGCAGAACACCGCCAACGGTGCCGTCGGCAAATCGCTGGCGATGCTGGCAAAGGCGCGCGGTGTGCACGTGGCAAACCTGGTGCGTAATGCGGATGCGGTGGCACAGTTGCAGGCGCTCGGCATCGATCACGTGTTCGATACGTCGGTGGACGGCTGGAAGGATCGCGTGCGCGAAGCCACCGGCGAAGCACAGGCTGCGGCCGCAGTCGATTCCATCGGTGGCGATGCCAGCGGCGACCTGGTCGACCTGCTCGGCCACCACGGCACCCTGGTATCGTTCGGCGTGATGAGCGGCGAGCCGATGCGCATTCCCGCCGGCGGCCTGATCTACAAGGAAGCCACGGTAAAGGGCTTCTGGGGCAGCAAGGTCAGCCAGGCGATGGCGGTGGAAGACAAGCGCCGGCTGGTTGGCGAGTTGTTGAAGCGTGCGGCTGGTGGTGAACTGACCCTGCCGGTGGAGCGGATCTTCGCCCTGGACGACGTCGCCCAGGCCGCAAAGGCCGGTGCTGGCTCGGGTCGCAATGGCAAGGTGCTTCTGCGGCCTTGATGGTCTCCGGGTCGGATCCCTTTCCACAAGGAAAGGGCTCTGACCCGTCAGTAGCGTGCGGACCAATGGTCCGCACCCACCGGAGCACAGGCCACTCCACCAAGGGCGATGACTTTCGTTACGAACCTGTGATGTATAACTGAATGCGCTTTCGGCATTGGAAGGCGCACAGACCCGCGTGCGGTACTGACGACCCCTCCCCCGTTTGGCGCAGTCGCTTCCATGTATCGCACCACCCTGCTTTCCAGCGCGGTCGCGCTGGCTCTCGTCGCCGGCACTATCAACATCATCCGGCGCCGTGATTTCCAGGGCGTGGAGGTCGGCGGTGGCTTCGGCACCGCCACCCAGGACGGTTTGAACGAGCGCAAAGCCAACCTGCTGGCCGGCTTCGGTGACCTCGCACAGCAGGGCTGGAACGTGCTGTCCGGGCTGGATCTGCTCAAGCGCGACCGCCTCGATGCCGACCAGCGCGTGCACACCCGCGACGGCGATTTCCGCGACACGCCCGGTGGCCGCCTGGCCGGCTGGTCCACGGCCGGTGGCAACTGGCTATCCAATCCACGTGCGCCGCAGCGGTTCTCGCCCTGCCCCGATGGCAGCGAGCTGCGCGCCTACAGTGACTTCGGCAGCACGCTGCCCGGCCAGGCCTGCGCCTTCAACGCGCAGCCGTTCACAAGACCCTGCAGCCCGGCGCCGAGCGCCTGCAGGCGTCGCTGAGCGCGACCTACCGCCTGGACCTGTACGTGACCTACGAGGGCATTGCAAAGACCACGCTGTCACTGTCGGTGCTGAACCTGACCGACACAAGGACCCGCCGTTCGATCCGGCCGGCGGCTCCAGCGGCTTCGACATCAGCCAGTACAACCTGCGCGGCCAGTTCGTTGCGCTGGGCGCGCGTTACCGGTTCTGATCGGACCGCAGGGGCGGCGGTGATGCGCCGCCCCGTTCGCGTTGCCGGCCAGCGGCCGGCACTACCACCAACCGCCGGGCCATGCCCGGCCTCGCTGCATCAACGGCTCAGGTGCAGGAACTGCAGGTGGCGTTCGTACTGGCTGATGATGTCATTGATGATCTGCTTGCGGCTGTAGCCGACCAGATCGTAGTCCTGGCTGCCCTCGTACAGATGCACTTCGGCGCGGTAGTAGCGCTGGTTGCGCAGCTGCTGCGCGGCGAAGGACGGGGTCAGGTAGCCACTGAGGATCACCCGGTACAGGAAATCCTGCTGCTCGCCGTGGTTGACCGATAGTTCCATGTCGCCCGCTTCGAAGCGCGTCTGCACATCCCAGCCCTGCTCACGCAGCTGCTCGGCCACCGCCTCCATCGCCGGTTTCACCGTGTCGTCCATGAAGCGGTACACCTGGTCGCGCACCGGGAAGTGCATGGCCTGGGTCAAGCGCTGGCGCCAGCCCTGATGGTGGCGATCATCGCCGATCAGCGGCGATGGCCTGAACTGCTGCGCACGCTTGCGGTGCGACTCGTCACTGAAGGCACGGGTCAAGCCCCACATCATCAACAGCAGCACCGCAGAGAAGGGCAACGAGGCCAGCACCACCGCTGATTTCAGCGCATCGATGCTGCCGGCCAGCAACAGGCCTGCGGTCAGCACCGCGATCACCGTGCCCCAGAACACGCGCAGCCAGCGCGGGCCATCGTCCTCCGGCGCGCCGCCATGCGAGGACAGCGTGGACAGCACCACCGCCCCGGAATCGGCGGACGTCACGAAGAAGATGAAGCTGACCAGCACGGTCACCCCGATCACCGCCTTGCTCCACGGGTAGCCATCCAGCAACGCATACAACACCGTCGGTGGATCATCCACCGCCAGCTGCGCCAACTGCTGCTGGCCATGATGCAGCACTTGGTCCAGCGCGCTGTTGCCGAAGATCGACAGCCACGCCAGGGTGAAACCCAGCGGAATCAGCAGCACGCCGAACACGAATTCGCGGATGGTGCGGCCGCGCGAGATGCGCGCGATGAACAGGCCGACGAACGGCGCCCAGCCGATCCACCAGGCCCAGTAGAACACCGTCCAGCCGCCCAGCCATTCGGGCCGGCCGCCATAGGCGTACACGTCGAAACTCTTGCCCACCACGGTGCCCAGGTAGTCGCCCAGGTTCTGCATCAGCGTGCTGAGCAGGTACTGGGTGGGGCCGGCGCAGAGCATGAACAGCACCAGCGCGATCGCCAGCAGCATGTTGATATTGGCCATCCAGCGCACGCCCTTCTCCACCCCGGACACCGCCACTGCGACGGCCGCGCCCATCATCGCCACCACCAGCAGGATCTGCACAAGGTTGGAGTGCGGCACATTGAACAGGTGCGACAGGCCGGCGTTGAGATGCAGCACGCCGAAGCCCATGTCCGCACCGATGCCGAACACCGTGGCGACGATGCCCAAGGCATCGACGGTGTAACCGATCGGGCCGTTGATGCGCTTGCCGATCAGGGGATACAGCGCCGAGCGCAAGGCCAATGGCAGGTTGTGCCGGTAGGCGAAATAGGCCATCGCCATCGCCGCCAGCGCGAATACGCCCCAGCCATGCAGGCCCCAGTGCAGGAACAGCAGCTGCATCGCCTGGCGTGCACCGGCCTCACCCGCTGCGCCAGCACCCTGTGGCGGCTGCAGGTAGTGGGTCAGCGGTTCGGAAACGCAGAAGAAGAACAGGGTGATGCTGATGCCTGCAGCGAACAGCATGCCGGCCCAGGAGAGGTAGCTGAACTCCGGTTCGTCATGGTCGGCACCGAGCTTGATGCCACCGTACTTGGACAACGCCACGCCGACCACGAACACCAGGTACAGGGTCATCGCCAGCAGGTAGTACCAACCGACGTTGAGTGCAGCCCAGTCCTGCGCCTTGACCAGCAGGCGACCGGCGCCGAGCGGGAACAGGCTGACGAACAGTGCGAAGGCAACGACGACGATCGCCGCGAAGGCGAAGACGGGCCGCAGGGTTCGCACCGGCTGATGTTGAGGCTCCAGTGCTTCCATGGGCAGCCATCTCCGGATCGGTCAGAAAGTAAGCCGGCGGATTCTGGATGAACAGCAGTGGACACAGGATGAAGTCGTGGCACCGCGCAGGCATGATCGCCCGCTGATCCGTGCTACGCGCGCGCCTGCGGCCCTGCGGGCGCGTCGGGCAGCGGAGTCACCCTGGTCCGATTACGACACGCCGCGTCCAGCGCCGACGATTCAACCCATCATATGCACGGCGCACAGCTTGTTGCCGTCCGGATCACGCAGGTAGGCCAGGTACAACTGGCGCCCGGCCTTCTGGCGCACGCCAGCCGGCTCTTCCACCGCAGTACCGCCATGGGCGACCCCCGCCTCCTGCCAGGCATGCACCGCCTGCGGGTCGGCCAGCGCAAAGCCGATGGTGCCACCGTTGGCGTGGCACGCTGCCTGGCCATCGATGGGTGGGATGACCATGAACATCCGTCCATCCTTGATGTAGACCAGCTTGCCCTCGTCATCGAACACGCCTGCGCGGCCGCCGACGGCAGTGAACAACGCATCGTAGAAGCGGCGGGAGGCCTCCATGTCGTTGGTTCCGACGGTGACGTGACTGAACATGTAGGCACTCCGTTGCGGGAAGGCCCAAGTGTCGGCCACTGCATTGATCGCTGCAATCAACCGGGGCTCACGCCGTACTGAGCAGCAGCACCGCCGCAGTGACCAGGCCGATGCCGATCCAACCAATCGGGCGCAGGCGGTTGCCGAACAGCAGGCGACCACAGGTGGCCGTGCCGATCACGCCGATCGCGCCCCACATCGCATAGGCGGTGGCCAGGTCCATGTAGCGCACGGCCTGGCCCAGCAGGGCGAAGGCGATCCAGACCAGCACGATGGCACCGACACCCCAGCGCCAGCGTCGGAAGCCATCGGACCTGGCCACCATCATGTTGGCGGCCACATCGATCAGCGCCGAGCAGATCACGAAAAACAGGGCCATCATGTTCATCAGTGCGCCTCCCCGAGGGTGACACAGACGATGCCGACCACGGCCAGCACCAGACCGGCCAGCTGCTGCAGCGACAGGCTCTCACCGAACACGCTGATGCCGACCACGGTCAGCAGGGTCAGACCCAGGCCTTCCCACACCGCATAGGCCACGCCGACGGCGATGCGGCGCACCGACAGCGCCAGGAAGTAGTAGGACAGCGCCAGCGCGGCGGCCATCACCAGATAGCCGGTCCAGCCGCCATCGCGGGCGGCATGGGCCATGAAGGACGTGCCGACCACTTCGGCGACGATCGCCACGATCAGGCAGGCCCAGGCGACGAAGGCGCCACGGGCGGGAACAGTACGGGACATGTGGAGCTCCTTGCGCGACGGGGACCGCGCCCCGTCATCAGTAGATCCACGCCGTGCGTGGATGATCCGGAACGCCCCCGCAGACAGGGGCGACGGCGGTCAGTATCATCGTCTTTTACGGTGGTATCAAAATGGATTCCATCGACAGGAGCGATGGTTCAATGCCTTATTCCCCTGAATCCCTGCAGGCCTTCGTCGAGGCCGCCGCGCTGGGCTCGTTCTCGGCAGCCGCGCGCCGGCTGCGCAAGACCCAGTCCACGGTCAGTACCGCCATCGCCCATCTGGAAGCCGACCTGGGCATGGTCCTGTTCGATCGTAGCGGCCGCTACCCGCAGCTGACCGACGCTGGCCGGCAGGTGCTGGGCCACGCGCAGGAAATCCTTGCCGCCGACGCGCGCCTGCAGCAGCTGAGCGTACGCCTGGCCGCACCGGTGGAGCCGCGCCTGACCGTGGTGTTCTCCGATGTCTACCAGCTCGATCCGGTGCAAGGTGTGCTGCAGCGGTTTGCCGAGGCATTTCCCGAGATCGAACTGGAATGGCTGGATGCCGAAGGGCGGGACGTGCTGGAACTGGTTGATGCTGGCCGCGCCGGGCTGGGACTGCTGCCGCGCCAGGCACGGTACCCCGATGCGCTGATGGCCCAGCCCCTGGCCCACCACAGCGAACTGGCGGTGTACGTGGCCAGCGACCATCCGCTGGCGCAGGCCGGCGTGCGCGCGGCGGCGCAACTGGCCCGGCACCGGCAGGTGCGGCTGAGCGCGCAGGTCGACCACGCGCCGCCGATCAGCGGGCCGGCATGGACCGCGTCGGACTACCTGATGGTGATGGAGATGGCCGAGGACGGCATCGGCTGGGCCGAGCTGCCGCGTGCGCTGGTGCAGCGCTACGACCGTGGCCGCCTGCTGGAACTGCGCGTGCCTGGCTGGCCGCGCCGCATCCACAGCGACCTGGTGTGGCGGCGCGATACGCCGCCGGGGCCGGCGGCGTTGTGGTGGGCCGAGGCGTTGGGGTGATGGTTCAACGGGACTCCATCCACGCATGGCGTGGATCTACTGCCCTCTGAAATCCACGCATGGCGTGGATCTACTGCACCTGAAATCCACGCCATGCGTGGATGCACAGGATGTCAGCAGATCACGGATGGGCGAGCGCGTAATCCAGCGCCGAGCACACCGCCGCCACCTGCGCGTCGTTGCACTGCTGCGGCGTCGCCCGTGGGCTGTCCGGGTAGACCTCGGTGGTGGTGGTGTACTTCGCCCCGGTGATACCCGCGCACAGGCCCAGCGGCACCAGCGCGTACTCGATCACGCCATGCGCGACCACCGGCGAACCGATGATCTCGCCCTTGTCGTCGGCCGGTGCGATATGGGTCACCTTTTCCACTTCAGCGACCACGGCCTGCTGGAACGCCGGCTGCGGATTCTCGCTGTCGTCCACCAGGTAGAAACCATCGGGAATCAGGCCCGGTTCGAATGGCTTGCCATCGCGCGCGGCGAGTGCGGGGCGGAACTCGCTCTCGTCGCTATCGGTGGTCTCGTGCAGGTCGATGTGCAGCACGAACTGGCCCTTCAACGGTGCAATCAGTTCGATCAACGCCGTCGATTCGCGGGCCGGGCCGTCCGCGCGGAAATTGCGGTTCGGGTCGATCGCATCGAAGTTCCAACGGTTGATGCGCTCGAAGCCCCACGGATTCACGCACGGCGCGACCAGCAGGTTGGCCTTGCCCGCATAGGTGCCGGCGTGCTTTTCGAGGAACTCCAGCGCGCCCAGCACGCCACTGGTCTCATAGCCGTGTACACCGCCGGTCACCAGCGCGGCCGGCAGTGCCGGATTCCAGTCGCGGCTGCGCAGGGCGAACAGGGTGTAGGTCTCGCCTGCATAGTCGAGCTGGCCGTAGGCCACCTTGTCGAAGCGCTCGGCCAGTGCATCGATGCGCGGCAGTACCTCCTCGTCGTAACGGCGCAGGCGCTGCTGGCGGGCACGCCACTGCTCCCGTTCCGCCACGCCCCACGGATGGCCAGGGGTACCGACGGGGTAGAAGGCAGCAGTGGACATGGCAGATCTCAGCGGGTCAGGAGGCAATTGACCACTTTACCACCGGGCCAAGGCGCTGAACCGCGCGCCGATTCCAATGGCGAATGGAATCAGCAATAATTCTCATTTACGCCCTTCCACAGCCTGCACCGATGCCCATCCCCGCCCTGCAACCGGCCCACCTGCCCCTGGCCACCGCCCTCGCCCTGTGCCTGATCCCGGCCACCGGCGCCTTCGCGCAGGACAGCGCCACCACGCTCGACAGCATCCAGGTTTCGAGCAGTTGGTTGGGCACCGGCCTGCACGACAGCGTCAAGAGCTTCGCTGGCGCGCGCACCGTGGTCGATCGCCAGCGCATCGAGGCCAGCGGCGCCGCCAGCCTGGGCGATGCCATGCGCCGCATCCCCGGCGTGCAGGTCATCGACAACTCCGGCACCGCCGGCAGCTCGGTGTCGCTCAACATCGGCGTGCGTGGTTTGACCGGCCGCTACTCGCCGCGCTCGACCGTACTGCTGGACGGCGTGCCGCTGGCGGTTGCGCCGTACGGCCAGCCACAGCTGTCGTTCGCCCCGGCCAGCCTGGCCAACATCGAGTCGATCGACGTGGTACGCGGCGGCGGTGCGGTGCGCTACGGGCCGCAGAATGTCGGCGGCATCATCAACTTCAGCACCCGCGCGATTCCGACTGCGGCCGGCCTGCATGGCGAGGCCGGCGTGCGCTACAGCGCTTACGACCACGGCGGCGGCGACAGCACCCAGCACAACGCGTTCCTCGGCGGCACCGCCGACAACGGCCTGGGCACGGCCCTGCTGTATTCGGGGCAGGACGGCCGCGGCTGGCGCCAGGGCAGCGATGACCGCTTCGATGATCTGGCGCTGAAGTTCGCCTATGCCATCGATGCACAGCAGGAACTGCGCGCCAAGCTGTCGTACTACGACGTGCGCTCACTGACTCCGGGCGGCCTGACCCGTGCCCAGTACCAGGCCGATCCGTTCCAGAACACCCGGCCGACCGACTTCTGGAAAGGTCATCGCACCGGCATCGACCTGGGCTACACCAACACGCTGTCGGAGAACAGCGAGTTCGAGGTGCTGGCGTATTACAACGAAAGCAACCGCGCCAGCTCGCTGATCAATGCCGCCAACACGCAGATCACGGTGCAGCCGCGCGACTACCGCGTGCTCGGCATTGAGCCGCGCTACACCCAGCGCCTGCACTGGGGCAGCAGCGTGCACGACATCACCGCCGGCTACCGCTTCCTGCGCGAGCGCGGCAATGACCGCAGCTACACCGTGACCCGCCGTACCGGTGCGGCCGGCGCGACCACCCGCTTCGACAACGCCACCGATGCGCACTCGTTCTACGTCGATGACCGCATCGCCATCGGCCAGTGGCGGATCACCCCCGGCGTGCGCATGGAGTGGATCGACATGGACCGCCAGCAGGCCGGTGGTGGCGCAACCTTCAGCAGCCGCAACGACAAGGCCCTGCCCTCGCTCAACGTCGCCTACCTGCTGACCCCGCAGCTGACCGTGTTCGGCAACTACACCACCTCCTTCGGGCCGGTGCAGAACATCCAGCTCAACTCGCAGAGCGCGACCAATCCGCTGAACCCGGAAATCGCCAGGACCACCGAGCTGGGTGCGCGCTGGCAGGATGGCGCGCTGCGTGCGGAAGTGACCGTGTTCAAGATGCGCTTCGACAACCAGATCCTGCAGATTCCGGGCATCACCCCGCCCACCTTCCAGAACCTCGGCGCCACCGACCACAAGGGTGTGGAAAGCGCGATCGAGTACCGCTTCGCGGAAAGCACCGCGCTGGCCGGGCTGGAGCTGTACGCGAACTACACCTGGACCAAGGCGATCCAGCAGTCCGGCGACAATCGTGGCCTGGATGTGCCGTTCTATTCGCGCGATACCGACAGCATCGGCGCGCGCTATGCGCTGGCCGGCTGGACCTTCAACGTGTCCAGCACCCACCAGAGCGGCCAGTTCTCCGATGCCGCCAACACCTGGAACGAATCCGCCGATGCGCGCGTGGGCCGTGTGCCCGGCGTACGCCTGTGGAACGCGCAGGTCGCCTGGCAGCTGCCGTGGCTGGCCGACAGCGAGGTTGCGGTGGGCGTGAACAACCTGGCCGACAAGCGCTGGTACACCCGCAACGTAGATGGCAACGCCGGGCGCATGGTGGCTGCACCGCGCACGTTCTACGTGCAGGGCCGCTACCGCTTCTGAGTGCGGTAACCGCCTGATGCGGTGACGGTAGCGCTCACGGTGGCGGCGTATCATGCCGCCACCATGTCTTCCACCGCTTCGCCATCGCGCCTGCATCTGGCCTTCCAGGGCCTGCGTCTGCGCCTGCGCGGCAGCGATCTCTGGTTCATCGCCCTGGCCCTGCTGGTCGGGCTGATCGCCGGTGGCCTGACCCTGTTGCAGGCTGGGCTGGCACGCACCCTGCAGACGACGCTGTATGGGCTGGACGAGGGCATGCGCCTGAGCTCGCTGCCCGCGCTGACCTGGACCGCGCTGCTGGTACTGCCGCTGGGCGGCCTGGTGGTGGGCCTGGTCAGCCTTGCTGCAACGCGCCTCAAACGCCCCTTGCTGGACGCCGTGGAAGCCAATGCGCTGCACGGCGGCCGCATGTCGATGCGTGACAACCTGATCGTGTTGACCCAGACCCTCGTCTCCAATGGTTGCGGCGCGTCGGTCGGACTGGAAGCGTCGTACACGCAGATGGGTGCCGGCAGCGGCTCGCAGCTGGGGCGGGTGATGCGCCTGCGCCGCAACGACGTGCGCATTCTGGTGGGTGCCGGCGCGGCCGGTGCGATCGCCGCGGCCTTCGGTGCACCGTTGGCCGGGGCGTTCTACGCCTTCGAGATCGTCATCGGCGCCTATACGCCGGCGGCACTGGCGCCGGTAGCGGTGGCGGCGCTGGCCGGCGCCTTCGTTGCCGACCAGGCGGGCGTGGAAGCCTATCTGCTGCCAGCGGCATCCACCATCGACCTGCGCGCAGCGGACTATGCGATCTACGGCCTGCTCGGCTGCTGCTGTGCGATGGTCGGCATCGTGGTGATGCGCCTGATCGCCTCCATCGAGGGCACGGTCAAGCGCAGCCCGTTGCCGCTGTGGGGACGGCCGGTGGTGGGCGGCCTGCTGCTGATTCCACTGGCGCTGGCCAGCCCGCAGGTGCTGTCATCCGGTCATGGCGCGCTGCACCTGGACCTGACCACCCATCTGCCGCTGATCTGGATCGGCGGACTGCTGACCCTCAAATGCCTGGCCTCGGGCATCTCGCTGGGTTTCGGCTTCCGCGGCGGCCTGTTCTTCGCCTCGCTGTTCATGGGCACCCTGGTCGGCGCGCTGTTTGCCGGATTGCTGGCGATGGCCACCGGCGTGCCGGTGGTCGACGCCACGTCGGCGGCGCTGGCGGGCATGGCCGCGCTGGCCGCGGCCGTGGTTGGCGCGCCGATGACCATGGCCATGCTGGTGCTGGAAGGCACCCACGATTTCCTGCTGACCAGCGTTGTGATGAGCGCGGTGCTGGTGTCCAGCACCCTGGTACGGCAATGGTTCGGCTATTCCTTCTCGACCTGGCGCATGCATCTGCGCGGGGAAACCATCAAGAGCGCGCGTGACATCGGCTGGGTGCACAACCTCAACGCCGGGCGGATGATGCGCAAAGGCGTAGCCACTGCCCCGGCCGACCTCGATGCCGCCGCCTTCCGCCAGCGCTTCCCGTTGGGCTCGGGCAGCCGGGTGATCCTGATCGACAGTGAAGGCCACTACGCCGGTATCGTGCAGATTCCGCGCCTGTTCGGCGACGGCGTAAAGCCCGAGGACGTAGTGGGTACGTTCGCCGAGAACCGCGACGTGGCGCTCGCCGCCAGCGCGGACGTGGTCAGCGTGATGCAGCGGTTCGACCAGACCCAGGCCGATGAGCTGGCGGTGGTGGCCGACGATGGCCAGGTACTGGGCGTGGTGTCTGAAGCATTCGTGCGCAAGCGCTATGCGGAGGAGCTGGACAAGCGCCAGCGCGAAATGATGGGCGAGCGCGTCGACGAGTAGATCCACGCCATGCGTGGATGATGTCCCCGACGCCCCCAACCCATCCACGCATGGCGTGGATCTACTGTCACCTGCGGGAGGTAGACTGCGGCCATGCGCTTCATTGAAACCTTCCAGTCCGGCCCCTTCGCCGACACCGTGGTCAGCCTGCTGGCGGCGTTCGTGCTCGGCACCCTGATCGGGGCCGAACGCCAATACCGGCAGCGCACGGCCGGCCTGCGTACCAACGTGCTGGTAGCCGTCGGCGCCGCCGCCTTCGTTGATCTGGGCATGCGCATCGCCGGCAGCGCCGAGGCCGTGCGGGTGATCTCGTACGTGGTCTCGGGCGTCGGCTTCCTCGGCGCCGGCGTGATCATGAAGGAAGGCATGAACGTGCGCGGCCTGAACACCGCCGCGACGCTGTGGTGCTCGGCGGCCGTGGGCAGCTGTACCGGTGCGGACATGCTGGCCGAAGGCGTGCTGCTGACCGTACTGATCATCGCCGGCAACACCCTGCTGCGGCCACTGGTGAACGCGATCAACCGCATCCCGATCAACGAAGCCGCCAGCGAAGCGACCTACGAAGTGCGTCTGAGCGTGGATGCCGATGCTGTACCGCGCGTGCGCGAGCGTCTGGTCGATGCACTGGAAGCAGCACAGTACCCCGTCGGCGACGTACAGCTGGTCGAGCACGCCGACGCGCCCACCGATGTGATCGCAGTCCTGGTCAGCACGGCGGTCAGCGCCGACGAGCTGGACGTGGTGCTGGCGCGGATGGAGCAGGTGCCGGGCGTGCTGCACGCCACGTGGGAAGTCAGCACCCGCGATTGAGCGTGGGTCGGCAGTTCATCCATGCATGGCGTGGATCTACTGCTCATGCGCGCGCCAGGCGCTGCTGCGCACGCAGCAGTCTGCGGAACGAGGCGCAGCGCCGCGCATCCTCGGCGTGTGGACAGGCCGCAGCCCGCCGCAGTCGATCCTGCACCCGCTGCAGCTCACGGATCTGCCGCTGCAGCGCATCGGCCTGGGCCAGCAATGCCATGCGGTCCAGTGCGAGCCCTGTCCCCTGCGGCATCGCCGCGCCGATCTGCTGCAGCGACAGACCTGCTGACTGCCCCAGGCCGATCAGCGCCAGCCGTTCCAGCACCTGTTCGTGGTATTGCCGGCGCAGGCCGCGACGCCCCAGCACCTGCACCAGGCCCAGCTGCTCGTAGTAGCGCAGGGTCGAGGCCGTTACACCACTGCGGCGCACCACCTCACCGATATCCAGTTCCCGCATCGTGCTTGACCTCAAGTGGGCTTCAAGCGCCACCATGGTCGTACTCCCCGCGCAAGGCAAGCCCATGGCCGATTCACTCCCGCTCGATCAGAACACGCTCTGGAACGGCCTCGCTGGCGAGAACTGGGTCATGCAGCAGGCGCTGCTGGACGGCTTGTTCCAACCAATGGCCGATGCGCTGCGCGACGAACTGCCGGGCGCCGTCACGGAACTGCTGGACATCGGCTGTGGCACCGGCGCCAGTACGTTGACCGCCGCCACGGCGCGTCCCGATGCGCATTGCACCGGCGTGGACATCTCCGCACCGATGCTCGCCCTCGCCCGCCAGCGTGCCGTCGCGATCGGGCGCGACATCGACTTCATCGTTGCCGATGCGCAGCGCCATGACTTCGCAGCAGCGCGCTACGACTGGATCCAGTCGCGGTTCGGGGTGATGTTCTTCGAGGACACGCAGGCCGCCTTCGCCAACCTGCACCGTGCCGCCCAAGCCGGCGCAGGCCTGCGCTGCATCGCCTGGCGCAGCGCGCAGGAAAATCCGTTCATGACCACCGCCGAACGCGCCCTTGCAGACCAGTTGGTGCTGCCAGCGCGAGCACCGGGTGCACCAGGGCAGTTCGCCTTCGCCGATGGCGAGCGGGTGCGCCAGCTGCTGCAGCGTGCCGGATGGCAGGACGTGGACGTATCGCCGCTGGACCTGACCTGTTTCCTCGCCCGTGACGCGCTGGCCAGCTACGTCGGCCAGCTTGGGCCTGTGGGCCTGGCCCTGCGTGCGCTGCCCGCCGAGCGCGCCGCTGCGCTGCTGCAACAGGCGCTGGCTGCGTTCGCATCGTTCATCGACGGTGATCGCGTCCGGGTGGAGACCGCCTGCTGGATGATCCGCGCCCGCGCCTAGCAACAGAAAAGGGGACGGAGGGGATCAAGTCGTTCATGCCCCGGCTGTGCGGGAAACGACTTGACCCCCTCCGTCCCCTCTTCTCTACAGCGCCTCGCCGGCGTCGGCCAGGCGCGATTCGATGAGCGCGTACCACTGCTCGAGCATGTCGACCAGCATGTCCAGTTCGGCGTCGGCCCGCTGCGCGCGGCCGCTGCGCAGGCAGGCCTGCGCTTCCTGCAGCTGGGCGAGGAAGCCGGCAACGGTATCGGCCTGCAGGATCAGGCCCGGCAGTCGGCGCCCGGGAATGCGCACCACCGCATGGTTGCCGAGCTGGCCGTACACGCTGAGAGTGGCTTCCGTCTTCATGGACAAGGGCAGGAATTGGGCATTCATCAGGTGCACCAGGGAAGAAACCTGCCCACCGGCAGGCGTGGAAAACGGGGGAGACGTTTCCACGTCCTGCCGGCAGAACAGGGGGGACTCGGGATGCCGGGGCGCGCCCCGGCACGGGGATTCAGTGCGGCCGGGCCACGCCAGCGATCTGCACCCGGCGGTTGGGCGCCAGGCAGGCAATCAGCTCGCGCCGGTTGCGCTGGTCGCACTGCACCAGCGGTTCCGCCGCGCCGCGACCTTCGGCACTGATGCTCGCCGCTGGTACGCCTCCCTGTACCAGGGCCATGCGCACCGCCTCGGCGCGCCGCTGCGACAGCGTCTGGTTGTAGGCAGCGCTGCCGATGCGATCGGTGTAGCCGACCACCTGGATCGACTGCACCTGGCTGGCCTCACGCACCTGCGCCAGTACACCCTGCACGGCCTGCTGGCCGCTGGCGCTTAGCACGGCACTGTCAAAACCGAACAGGGCATCGGCGGCCAGTCGCAGCGGCTGCTCCGGCAAGGCCGCCGGTGGTGGCGGTGCAGGCGGACGCGGCGGATCCAGTACGGCAGCGCACGATTCAGGCTTCCAGTAGCCGCCCTGGGCAATGCCCTTGTTGTCGAAGCGCACCTGGAACTGGCACGTGAAGTATTCGGCGCCCTGTGCGGTGCGGAAGTTGAACAGGTAGTTCCACTCGCGCACGCCCCACATGCCTTCATTGAAATGCGGCGTGCCCAGCAGCGTGTACAGCTGGCGCTTGCTCATGCCCGGCGCGAACCGGCGCAGGTCGGCGATATCCGGATAGATGCCTTCCTTCAACGAGGCCTTGCTGGCCTCCGGGAAGGAGACGGCAGTGCTGCCGGCGGGGCCATCGGCGGCCGGGGCGTGGCTGCGGCAGGCAACCAGCAGCCCTGCGGCCAGGATCAGGCCCAGCGTGGCGGCGACGCGGCCACTGCGAGCGATGCGATGCAGTTTCATGTCATTCCCCCTGTAGACGTTGCCCGCTGCGCCGGGCCGCGAATGCGACCCGGCGCGGGCGATCACCACTGGATACCGGCACCGACGGCCACACCGGCCTCGCCGCGGCTGTTGGTGGAACCACTGAACTTGTAGATCCAGCGCCCGCCCTCGGAAACACCGGAGATGCCGAGGGCCACACCGGATTCGCCGTTGTAGCTGCCTGCGGCAATCGAGGCCATGTTGCGGCCGGCTTCGCTGGGCTGCGGCAGCGACGCGGTTGCCATCGCCGAGGCGATACCGGCCGAGGCGCGGTTGTCGGTCTTGCGCAGGTCGCGTTCGAAGCCGCCCATGCGCTCATCGGTGTAGGCCTTGGACCAGTCCAGCGTCTGCGCCATGCCCGACTTCAGTTGGTCGACATTGACCGCGTCGGTACCGGCAGTGCCGGCGGCGACGTTGCGCACCGTGGTCGGGCCACTGCTGGTGCTGCCCAGGGTCACGCTGTTGTAGTTGGTGGTGCCGTTGGTGGTGGTGTCATAGCGGATCGTGCCCTGCTGCGAAGCCTGCAGCTGACGCACGTTGACCGCGTCCGTTGCCTGCGAACCATCGGCCACGTTGACCACCTGGCGTTCGGCACCGGCTGCCCCCACCGACACCGTATTGGCGCGGTTGGCGACCGAGCCTGCACCCAGCGCCACCGAGTTGTCGGCCTGCGCCTGCGAACCGTTGCCCAGCGCGGTCGAGTTGGCCCCGGCGGCGGTTGAGCCGGCGCCGCCCGCGGCGGAGTTGGTGCCGCTGGCGGACGGATCGGCCAGGTTGTTGCTGTTGTTGGCGCGGAAGCTGCCCGCCACGTTGGTGATGTTCTGGATCTTCTGGTCGGTGTAGGACTTGGACTGGTCGATGGCGTAGTTGACGCCGTTCTTCAGCTGGCCGACGTTGGTCGCATCGTGGTCGTCGGAGCCATCGGCCACGTGGGTGATCTTGCGCTCGCTGCCACTGCTGCCCACCGCTACTTCACCGGACGAGTTGCTGGCACCGGCCTGGCCGTAGGCACCGGTGTAGCCGGTCTGCGCGCCGACGCTGGCCACCGAGCCTGCACCCAGCGCAACACTGTTGCCTGCGCTGGCATTGGCGCCGTTGCCGACCGCCACGCTGCCCGCGCCCGCTGCGCTGGCCTGCGGGCCGACGGCCAGTGCTTCGGCACCGGTGGCCGTCGCCGCTGCGGCAGTGGAGTTGACCGCCAGGTAGGGGCTGCCGCCGCCGTTGCTGATGCGCTGGTTGAGCACCCGCAGCGAGCCATCCACTGCGGAGAACGCCGCGGTGACGTTGCTGTAATCGTTGCCGGTGATGGTGCCATCGGTAGCGATGGTTGAGATGTTGAAGGTCGGCGCGGTCCACAGGCCGGTGCTGCCGTTGTACACGGTGCTGCCACCGAAGTAGTTGGCCACCGTCTGGTGCGTGCTGAACAGCTGGTCGCCGGTGATGGCATCGCTGCTGCCTGCCAGGATGCTGCCGGCAGCCACGTTGGTGACTTTCACCGGTGCACCGCCGGTACCGCTGAGGGTCACGGTGTCGACCACGTTGCCAGCTCCGTCCACGTCGTACTTCACGGCACGCGTGTCCAGCTCATCGGTCTGGTCGGCCACGTTGGCCAGCGAAGTGCTGACCGCATCGAAGGCCGTGCCGACGTCGTTGTAGCTGCCCTGGCTGACGGTGCCGTTGGCGGCGACATTGTTGAGCGTGTAGGTCGGCGCGGTGAGCACGCCATTGGCATCCACCGCAGCGCCACCGCCGAGGTGGGTGGCCACGGTCTGGTTGGCCGCGAACAACTGCGCGCCGTTGATCGCTTCGCTGCTGGCCGCGCTGATCTGACCGGGGCCGAGGTTGCGCAGCGTGGTTGCCGTGCCGGACTGGCCGAGTGTGGCGCTGCCGTAGTTGATGCTGCCGTCGCCGTTGACGTCGTAGCGCAGCGCGCCCTCTTCCGAGGCCTGCAACTGACCCAGGTTGACCGCATCGGTGCTGGCGGTACCAGCGGCGACGTTGGTGACCTGGCGTTCGGCGCCCACGGCACCGATCGACACGCTGTTGGCACGGTCGGCCAGGCTGCCGGCACCGACCGCAATGCTGTTGGCGGCCGTTGCGCTGGCACCGGCACCGACGGCAATCGCTTCGGTACCGCTGGCCACGGCGTCGGCACCGGTCGAATTCACCCGCAGGTACCGGGTGCCGGTGTTGCGGATGTCGTTGATCTGCGTGTTGAGGTTGACCAGCGAGCCGTCCACCGCATCGAAGGCGTCGGTGACGTTGTCATACAGCCCCGAGGCGACGGCGCCACCGGTGGAGATGGTGCTGATCTCGAACAGCGGTGCGGTGAAGGTGCTGGTGAGCGGATCGAACGCTGCGCGTCCGCCAAAGAACTTCGCCATGGTGTCGTTGCTGGCGAACAGCTGCGCGCCATTGATCGCTTCGCTGCTGGTGGCGTTGACCGCGCCGGCGGCCAGGTTGCCGATGGTGGTGGTGCCGGTGCCATTGCCGAGAGTGACACGGCGGTAGTCGGGGTCGCCTGCACCGTCCAGGTCATAGGTGACCGCCGCCGCGCCGACTGCATCGATCTGGCTGATCGCGCCCTTCAGCTGGGCCACGTTGACGGCATCGGTGTTGGCGCTGCCGGCCGCCAGGTTGGTGATCTGCCGCTCACCACCGCCGGCGGTGCCCACCGATACTTCGCCCGCCGACACCTGTGCGGTGGTCAGGCCATAGGCGCTGTAGCTGGCCTGAGCGCCGCGCAGTGCCGCCGAGCGGTAGCCCAGCGCCACCGAGTTGGCTTGGTTGGAGGTGCTCTCTGCGCCGAGCAGGGTCTGCCCGTTGGCGGTGCCGCTGGCGCTGTCACCGACCACCACCGAGTGGCCCATGCGTGCCGCGTAGTCGGCAGTGGGAACGCCGGTCGGATCGCTCGGATCGTTGGGGCCTGCGCCGGGGAAGGCCACGTTGGCATCAACCTTCGGCAGCTCATGGCGGGCATTGGCGCCGATCACCACTTCCTTGGAACCGTTGGCATAGGCGCCATCGCCCATCAGCACCTGATAGTCCTGTGCGGCGTTGACCGCCCAGCAGGAGATGTCGGCCAAGGCGATGTCCAGGCACTTGGCCGCCCAGGCCGGCGAATCCGTCGGCAGCAACAGGCCGAGCAGGCCGCCGGGGTTGCCGTTGTTGATGTTGTAGATGTAGCTGTCGGAGGTGACGCCACCGATCAGGGTCAGGTGCGAACTGCCGCCAGTGACCGCGCCACCCAGACCATTGAGGGTGGTACCGACCGGCGTTGCATTGACCACCGGCAGGCCGAGCACGTTGACCGTGGAATAGGTCTGCATGACGTTGGAGGTGCTGAGCTTGAGGTTGCCGTTGGACAGGTACCCGGTGCCGCCGAACAGGCTGGCAGTGGTCGGGCCCAGCAGCTGGGTGACACCGCCCACCAGGCCACCAGTTCCGATCACCAGGCCCGCGTTCGGGTCGGCAGCGGCCGGCGCCTTCGGGCTGGTTGGCGGAATGGCCGACGGCGAGGACAAGCCCAGGCTGCCGAGGGTGTTGCCGACCAGACCGCCGACAGCCCCGCCGAGGTTGTTGACGGTGCCGGACAGATCGCCGTTGAGCAGGCTGCCCGCTGCATTTCCAACCCCATTCAGCGCAGTGCCGACACCGTTGAGCAGGCCGCCCAGGCCCAGCGCACTGTTCTGTGCGGCGGCGGTTGCGGTGCCGGCCAGCTTGAGGTTGCGATCAGCGACGAGTTCTTCGCCGTCCTTGCCCTGCACGCGCACCTTGCCCGCCACGCCGGTATCAAACGCGGCGGTGATCACGCGGTCATCGGTGTCGCCCGGCAGCTCTTCCTTGGCCGGCAGTGTCACCGCGGCGGTGGCACCGGCCTGGCCTTGTCCTTCGATGTGGTTGCCGGCCACGACCAGATGCGAATCGACCTTGCCATCGACGGCCGCTTTCAATCCGGACGGCGTTGCGCTTGCTGCGGCGGCAACCTGGGTACCGGCATCGACGCTGGCAACCGGCGCACCGGCGATGCCGACGTTGGCCTTGGCAGACAGACCCAACGGTGCCTGCGCGGCCGGTGCGACGTTCGCGGCCACCGCGGCATCAACACGGGTGGCGGCGACGCTGCCGACGCCGATATTGGCGCGTACTTCGGCGCCGAACGCCGGTGCGGGCACCTGGCGCGGCGCGGCGCCGGCGGCCAGCTTGACCTGCACGGTGGCCGGCAGGACGTCGCGCACCACCGGCAGCGAGGTCGTGCTCAGCTGCAGGCCGACGCGTGCGTTCGCACTGATCGCCGGGTTTGCCCGGGCCTGTCGTGCGGCCGCTGCCAGCGCCACTTCGGCATCGACCTTCACCGGCATCGGCTGGGTGTACTTGGCTGCCAATGCCTGCAGATCGCGCAGCGATTGGCTGGACTCTGTTGCCGCCGCAGGCCCACTGGCCAGCACGCACAGCAGTGCCAGGGCCAGGGTGCTGGGTACCAGAAGGCTGGCACGGCGGTCGCGCGGTGCGGTACCACCGCTATCGCCGGTGGCCAGTTCCGAGGCCACAACCAGAGCATTGAGCTGGCGGTTCCATACACGCCGGTAGATGCGGTTCATGAGCATTTCCCCCGTAGGCGGACAACTTGAATGTCAGTGGACTTGCCGTTAGGCAGGTGACTGACATTTCGCGCCTTTCAGCGAGGGCTGAGCACTTCATTCCGGCAGGGCAATCGCGCATTCCGGCAAATCCACGGCCGGATTCGGCAGCCAGATATGCAAATCCGGCAGGGAGGGCTGGCCGGGCTGCGCCCGGCACCCGCAGAGGCCAAGTCAAAGACAACAGCAACGGCAAAAGCTGGGTTCCTGGGGGATGGCGGGGTGGGTCCGGTTGCGGGGGACGCCGTAAATCCGTCCCTGGAGGCTTGGCCGCGGCATCCATGCCGCGGACACCCCCGCAACCGGACCCACCCCGCCTTCGACAGTTTCCCGCGCGTTTTCCTGTAGAGCCGGGCCACGCCCGGCTGAGGGAAAGTCGGATCATCATTTTTCATTTAGATCGAAATAATCAATGAAAATCGAGTTTGCACTCGCGCTCGCAGTGAATGCATGACAGTCAATCCAACCGTCATCGGGAAACTGCCAAGGGTGGGGCGGTGTGGGCTTGCAGGACCGTTGGCGCCATGGATGGCGCCATCGAGCCCCCATGGATGGGTTTACGGCGTGTCCTGCAAGCCCACACCGCCCCGCCAA
>NZ_JBBPFR010000024.1:0-72772 GCF_037969685.1 Stenotrophomonas sp. G106K1
CGCATGGATGCGGCTGCCAAGCCTACAGGGACGTACTTGCGGCGTCCCCGCACTCCGACACCGCCCCGCCATCCCACGGAATGCCGCTTTGGCCTTTGCTGTTGCCGTTGCTTGAAGAGCCTCTGCGGGTGCAGGGCGCAGCCCTGCCGAACACCCCTATATGTCGGTAGGAGCGAGCCCGTACTGCTCGGCGAAGCGCTTGCTGAAGCTCGCTGCAGAGCGATAACCCGCGCGCGCTGCCACGGTCTTCAGCGGCAGGTCGGTGGTGTACAGCAGCTGCATGCCATGGGCCAGGCGCGCTTCGGTCAGCAGCTGGCGCAGGCTGGTGGCTTCAGCTGCCAACCGCCGGCGCAGGGTCGCACCGCTCAGCGCGAAGTGTGCCTCAACGTCGCGCGACTGCCAGTCGCGTGCCGGTTCGGCGGCGATGCGGTCGCGGATCTGTTCGCCCAGCGTCGGTGCGTGCGGCAACAACAGGTTGCCGTGACCCTGCCGGCACCACGCCAGCACCAGCGTGGCCAGCGCCAGCCGTGCTTCGCTGTAGCGGCCATCCTGCAGCGACTGCCGCCACTGGCGCAGCACCGCGCCATGCTCGATCAACGGCAGCCGCGCCATCGCCGGGCCCGGCGCAGGAAGCTCTTCGTTCCATAGCGTGCGCGCCGCCGCCAGCACTTCCGTGCACAGCGGCACGATCGCGCTGAGGTAGCGTCCGGTCTGCGGGTCCGGCGTGTTGACTACGTCGATGCGGCAACGCTGGGTGATCAGCAGGATGTCGCAGGGCACGAAGGTCAGCGACTGGTGTGCGGTACGCACCTGCTTGCGCCCTTCCAGCAGGATCGCGAACTGCGGCTGCGGTATCTCCACCGAACTGGCGCCGTGCTCGCGGCGGGCGGTGATGCAGGCGTAGCCTTCGGCGCGTTCGCAGCCGGCCAGGCTGGCCATCTCCGCCAGCAGGGCGGTGGCGGTGGGGGGCATGCCGGTCATACGACGTGCGCGCCCAGCAGGCGGCCGACACCCGCTGCGGCTGCCATTGCCAGCGCACCCCAGAACATCACGCGCAGGGCACCGCGCATCGGTGACGCGCCACCGGCGCGGGCTGCCATCGCGCCGGTCAGGCACAGGCCGGCCAGCGTGCTGACCGTGGTGGCCGTGGCGACGTTCTGTACCGGTGCCAGCAGCGCTGTCAGCACCGGCAGGGCGGCACCACAGGTGAAGGCGGCGGCCGACGCCAATGCGGCTTGCAACGGCCGCGCGCGCAGTTCCTCGGTGATGCCCAGTTCGTCGCGTGCATGGGCGCCCAGCGCGTCATGGGTGGTCAGCTGTTCGGCGACCTGGCGCGCCAGCGCTGGCTCCAGGCCGCGGTGGCGGTAGATTGCGGCCAGCTCTTCCAGCTCGCTGTGCGGGTTGTCGCGCAGTTCGCGCTTCTCCATCGCCAGGTCGGCCTCTTCGGTATCGGCCTGGGTCTGCACCGACACATACTCGCCGGCGGCCATCGACATCGCACCGGCCACGGTGCCGGCCACGCCGGTGGCCAGGATCGTGCTGGCCGAGGCGCCGCTGGCGGCCACGCCGACCACCAGGCCGGCGACCGAGACGATGCCATCGTTGGCGCCCAGCACGGCGGCACGTAGCCAGCCGACGCGATCGGCGCGATGCAGTTCAGGATGTCGTGAATGGCGGCTCATGGCCCTGAGTGTACGAGGGTCAAGAGGGTGTCGGTAGGATGCTGAAACCCGTCACCGTCGCATGACGTAACGAGCCGCCACGCTATAGTGCGCCCTTGCGATGCAAGGCTCCCAGCCCCACATCCCCTGCCACCGTCCAGCGAGCCACCCCCTTGTCGAGCCCCAGCCACGTCGCCGATACGCCCATTACCGACCGCTCGCAACTGGTGGCGGAGATCGCCTCCGGCGAGAAGCCCCGTTCGCAGTGGCGCATCGGTACCGAGCACGAGAAGTTCGGGTTCCGCCTGGATGACCTGCACCCGCCGACCTTCGAGGGCGATCGCGGCATCGAAGCACTGCTCAACGGCCTGGTCCGTTTCGGCTGGACGCCGGTGCAGGAAAACGGCAATACCATCGCCCTGCTGCGGGATGGCGCCTCGGTGACGCTGGAGCCCGCGGGCCAGCTGGAGCTGTCCGGTGCGGCGCTGGAAACCATCCACCAGACCTGCGTGGAAACCGGCACCCACCTCAATGAAGTGGCGCAGGTGGCCGGCGAGCTGCAGCTGGGCTTCCTCGGCATGGGGTTCCAGCCGAAGTGGACGCGCGATGAAATGCCGTGGATGCCCAAGGGCCGCTACAGGATCATGCGTTCGTACATGCCCAAGGTCGGTTCGCTGGGCCTGGACATGATGACCCGCACCTGCACCGTGCAGGTGAACCTGGATTACGCCAGCGAAGCGGACATGGTGAAGAAGTTCCGCGTGTCGTTGGCGCTGCAGCCGATCGCCACCGCACTGTTCGCCGACTCGCCGTTCACCGAAGGCAAGCCGAACGGCTACCTCAGCTATCGCTCGCACATCTGGACCGACACCGATGCCGACCGTACCGGCATGCTCGACTTCGTGTTCGAGGACGGCTTCGGTTACGAGCGCTATGTCGACTACCTGCTCGATGTGCCGATGTATTTCTCCTATCGCGATGGCATATACCACGATGCCAGCGGGCAGAGCTTCCGCGATTTCATGCAGGGCAAGTTGCCGGTGCTGCCGGGCCAGCTGCCGACCCTGCGCGACTGGTCGGACCACACCACCACCGCGTTCCCGGAAGTGCGGCTGAAGAAGTACCTGGAAATGCGCGGTGCCGATGGTGGCCCGTGGAGCCGCCTGTGCGCGCTGCCGGCATTCTGGGTGGGCCTGCTGTACGACGACACCGCACTGGATGCGGCGTGGGACCTGGTGCGCGACTTCAGCCTGGTTGAACGCCATGCGCTGCGTGATGGCGTGCCCAAGCATGCGATGAACCTGCCATTCCGCAATGGCACCGTGCGTGACCTGGCGCGCGAAGCGGTGAAGATTTCCGTGGAAGGCCTCAAGCGCCGCGCGGCGCGCAATGCCGATGGCCAGGATGAAAGCAAGTTCCTGGACGTGCTGCAGGAAATCGTCGAGTCCGGCCTGACTCCGGCCGAGCGCAAGCTGGCGCTGTTCCATGGCCGTTGGCACGGCGATGTGGATCCGGTGTTCCGCGAGTTCGCGTATTGATGATGTTGGGTGGGTGCCGACCTTGGTCGGCACGCGATGAAAAAACCCCGGCATTGCCGGGGTTTTTCATTCCCACAACCGACTTGGATCAGGCGGCGTTGTTCATCGTCGCCATGTCGATCACGAAGCGGTAGCGCACATCGTTCCTGGCCATGCGTTCCCAGGCTTCGTTGACGTTCTTGATGTCGATCATCTCGACGTCACTGACGATGCTGTGCTCGGCACAGAAGTCCATCATTTCCTGGGTTTCAGCCATGCCGCCGATCGCCGAGCCGGTCAGGTGCTTGCGACCGAAGATCACGCTGCCACCGGTCAGCGGCGGGTCCAGTTCGGTCAGCACGCCGACAAGGCACATGGTCGCTTCACGCTTGAGCAGGCCCATGTACGGGTTGGTGTCATGGCCGACCGGGATGGTGTTGAGCAGGAAGTCGAAGCTGCCGGCGTGTGCCTTCATCTGCGCAGCATCGCGCGAGACCAGTACTTCGTCCGCGCCCAGGCGCTTGGCGTCGGCACCCTTTTCCGGGGTGGTGGTGATCATCACCACGTGCGCGCCGAGCGCCTTGGCGAACTTCACGCCCATGTGGCCGAGGCCACCCAGACCGATCACGCCGACCTTCTGGCCGGGGCCGACCTTCCAATGGCGCAGCGGCGACCAGGTGGTGATGCCGGCACACAGCAGCGGTGCGGCGGCCTTCAGGTCCAGCGTTTCGGAGACCTTGACCACGAAGCGCTGCTCGACCACCACGTGGTCGGAATAGCCGCCGTAGGTCGGGGCACCGTCGGCGCGTTCACGGCCGTTGTAGGTCCAGGTGGCACCTTCGGCGCAGTACTGCTCCAGATCGTGTTCGCAGGCATCGCAATGCCGACAGGAGTCGACCATGCAGCCGACGCCGGCGTGGTCGCCGACCTTGAAGCGGGTGACCTCGCTGCCGACTTCGGTGACCCGGCCGATGATCTCGTGGCCCGGCACCATCGGATAGATCGAGCCACCCCAGTCGTCGCGGGCCTGGTGCAGGTCGGAATGGCAGATGCCGCTGTACAGGATCTCGATGCGCACATCGTTCGGGCCGACCGCGCGGCGCTCGAACTCGAAGGGTACCAGCGGGTCGGTATGGGTATGAGCGGCGTAACCACGGGCGAGGGACATGGGGAATCCTTGGCGGGTTTGTCGAAAGGCGTTTTACAATACGCCCCGTACCGCAAGGTAAGAAGCGCATATATCGGCATGATTCATCAAGGCAGACTGCACAATCATGGCCACTGACAACCTGTCCCACCTGGCCGCCTTCGCCGCGGTCGCCCGCCACCGCAGCTTCCGCCGCGCCGGTGCCGAACTGGCCCTGTCGACCTCGGCGGTGAGCTATGCGATCCGTGCGCTGGAGGAACGGCTGGGGGTGGGCCTGTTCCACCGCACCACCCGCAGTGTGGCACTGACCGAGGCCGGCCAGCGTCTGCTGGAGCGCCTGCAGCCGGCGCTGGGCCAGGTGCACGATGCACTGGAGGAAATGAACCACTTCCGCGCCGTTCCGGCAGGCCTGCTGCGGATCAATGCGACGCGGGCAGCGGTGGCGACCCAGTTGGGGCCGCGGCTGGCGCGTTTCCTGCACGCGCATCCGGATGTGCGGGTGGAGCTGACCGAGAATGATGGCCTGGTCGATATCGTTGCCGAAGGTTACGACGCCGGTGTGCGCCTGCACGAGTTCGTGCCCGAGGACATGGTGGCGGTGCCGATGGGGCCGCCGCTGCGTGGGCTGATCGTGGGTTCGCCCGAGTACCTGCGGCGACGGCCGGCACCGCAGCATCCGCGCGACCTGGCCGCGCATGAGTGCGTGCGTTTCCGCTTCGCCAGCGGCCATCTGTACAAGTGGCAGTTCGAGCGCGAGGGCCAGACCCTGGAGATCGACGTACCGGGTCGGCTGACACTGTGCGAGCAGGGCACCGTGGTCGGTGCGGTGCTCGATGGCATCGGCCTGGCCTATGTGCTGGAAGACACCGCGCGCCCGTACCTGGACGATGGGCGACTGGTGGCGGTACTGGAAGACTGGAGTGAACCGTTCGCCGGGTTTGCGCTGTACTACCCGAAGCAGCGGCAGATGCCCGGCGCGTTGCGTGCGTTCGTGGACATGCTGCGCGAGTGAATGGTGGTGGGGCGCATCCACGCATGGCGTGGATCTACTGCGGAACGACACCTCCACGCGTTGCTTGAAGCCGATCAGTAGATCCACGCCATGCGCGGATTGGCGCCCGCTACGCCGCCAGCAATTCATCCGACCAGCGCGTCGTAACCCTCGTCGCTGAACTGGATCAGGCAGAAGCCGTGGCCGAAGGGATCGGCCAGCACTGCGATCTTTCCCCAGCGGCGTTCGCGCACGGGGCGTTCGAGCGTGGCCCCGGCCGCAACGGCGCGGACAAGCGCAGCGTCCATGTCGGTGACTACCCAGTCCAGATGCACCGGCGTCCAATGGCGCTCGTAGTCGCGCACGTCGCCGTCTTTGGTCGCTGCGCTGCCGGCGTCGTTCTGCAGCAGGTACAGCGGCGTTGGCCCGCCGAGCAGTTCCACGGCGCCGAGGCCGAGGCGGCGGCCGGCGTGCAGGCCGAAGGCCTGGGTGTAGAAGGCTGCGGCAGCTACAAGATCGGGTACGTCGAGGTTGACGATGAAAGACGCAGCTGAGGCGTTCATTGGGCAGGACCGAGGCCGGGTCGGACCACGATGCGCTCGTGGCCCGAACGGATCAAGACGCCCCATCCACGCGTGGCGTGGATCTACTGTGCCGGCGGGTAGTCGAGGTAGCCCTCGGTGCCACCGCCGTAATAGGTGCTGCGATCGGGCACGGCCAGCGGCACATCGCGCTGCAGGCGTTCGACCAGATCCGGATTGGCAATGAACGGCTGGCCGAAGGCCGCGATATCGATGGTGCCTTCCTCGACCAGCCGCAGGGCGCGTTCGCGGGTCATGCCGCCGGCCAGGATCAGCGTGCCGCCGTAGGCCTGCTTGAAGGCTTTGAGGAAGGCTTCGCCGATCGCCGGTGCGCCGTGCAGGTAGTTGTCGTTCAGATGCACATAGGCCAGCCCGCGCTTGCCCAGTTCCTCGGCCAGGTACAGATAGCTGGCTTCGTTTTCTGCATAGGCGGGCATGTCGAAGACCTGGCTGTTTGGCGCAAGGCGCACGCCGATGCGGTGCGCGCCGATGCGCGCGGCCATCGCATCCACGGTATCCAGGATCAGCCGCGCGCGGTTGCGCAGCGAGCCACCGTAGAGGTCATTGCGGTCATTGGTGACCGGGTTGAGGAACTGCTCGAACAGGTAGCCGTTGGCCGCATGCAGTTCGATGCCATCGAAGCCGGCAGCGATGGCATTTTCAGCGCCGCGTACGAAGTCGCTGACGATACCCGGCACTTCGTCGGTGCGCAGTGCGCGCGGTGGCGTCGGATCGGCATGGCCACGGCTGCCGTCGTCCAAGTACACGAACGAGGTATTCTTCGGATCGCTCGCCACCGGCCGCGTACCGGCGCTCACCGGCTGGCCGCCGTCGGGCTGCAGCGAGGCGTGTGACATGCGGCCGACGTGCCACAGCTGGGCGAAGATCGCGCCATGTGCAGCGTGGACGGCATCGGTGACGAGCTTCCAGCCGGCGACCTGTTCGGCCGACCAGATGCCGGGCACGTCGATGTAGCCCTGGCCCTGCGCTGACACCGGCGTGCCTTCGCTGATGATCAGGCCTGCGCTGGCACGTTGCCGGTAGTACTGCGCAGTGAGTTCGTTGGCGACCGCGCCGGGGTTGCGGGCACGGGTCATCGGCGCCATTGCGATGCGGTTGTGCAGTGGTGTTCCGGCCAGGTCGTAGGGGTGGAAGAGGGAGGAGGTCATGTCAGTCATCTCGGAGCGGGGGAGGGCGCCAACGGCGCGACAGCACCATGATGGAGTTGACATGCAGGCGCATAAAGACGGTAGATTTCCCGTCAAGCGGGACTATCTGTCCCCAATGAGTGAGTCCGCCGATGCTTCCCGTCGAATCCCTGAATGGCCTGGCGACCTTCGTCACCACGGCGCGCTCGGCCACCTTCACCGAAGCGGCCGATGCCCTGGGCATCTCGCGCTCCGCGGTCGGCAAGGCCATTGCCCGGCTGGAAGCGCGGCTGGGGGTGCGCCTGTTTCATCGCACCACCCGGCGCATCGCGCTGACCACCGATGGCGAGGCGTACTACGCCTCGTGCGCGGCGGCGCTGGATGAAATCGCGGCAGCTGAAGCGTGCCTGGGTTCGGCTGCGCATCTGCCGAGCGGCCGCCTGCGCATCGACATGCCGTCCTCGTTCGGTCGGCTGGTGGTGCTGCCGGTGCTGCTGAAAATGTGCCAGCAGTATCCGGACCTGCAGTTGACGATGACTTTCACCGATCACTTCGTCGACCCACTGGAGGAAGGCATCGACCTGCTGATCCGCTTCGGCGGCCTGCACCACGCCGAGCATCTGGTTGCGCGCAAGCTGGCCAGCCAGCGGCTGGTGACCTGCGCGTCGCCGGCATACCTGCAGGCGCATGGCACGCCACGGACCATTGACGATCTACATGCACACCGCAGCATCGTCGGCTACCGCCATGGACAACCCGTAGCCTGGCGGATGGGGGACGCGGGGACCCAGGGTGTGTTCATTCCCAGCGGCACCTACCAGCTCAATGACGGCGATGCGGTGATCGAAGGCGCGCTGGCTGGCCTGGGCATCTGCCAGATGCCGGTATCACTGGTGCGCCGGCATCTCGAGTCCGGGGCGCTGCAGTCGTTGCTCGACCACTGCATGCAGCACCACGTGGACATCCACGCGCTGTGGCCGCAGACGCGGCACCTGCGGCCGAAGGTGCGTTACGTGGTGGAGGAGCTGACCCGGTTGGCGGGAGAGGGCGCCTTCGATTGAGCTCCGGATCGGCTTCTGTATACTATCCCCCAGTATAGTTCCGAGACCGGCCTGCCATGCCGCACTCCCCCGACGAAAAAAAGAAGGTTCTCGCCCGCGTGCGCCGCATCCGCGGCCAGTGCGATGCGCTGGACCGCGCGCTGGAAGCCGGCGCCGACTGCGGGCCGGTGTTGCAGCAGATCGCCGCCATCCGTGGTGCGGTCAACGGCCTGATGTCCGAAGTGATGGAAGCGCACCTGCGCGAGGAGTTCGGCCAGCCTGCCGCTTCCGATGAACAACGCGCCGAGCGCGTGCGCGACATGAGCGCGTTGATCCGCTCGTACCTGAAATGAACGACGGCGCGACACAGCGCCGCGCATCCTGTTTTCCGCAAGCCTTTCTGGAGAGTGCCATCATGAAATCCCGTGCCGCCGTCGCCTTTGGTCCCGGTCAGCCGCTGCAGATCGTCGAGATCGACGTCGCCCCGCCGAAGCAGGGCGAAGTGCTGGTCAAGATCACCCACACCGGTGTCTGCCACACCGATGCGTTCACCCTGTCCGGCGATGATCCGGAAGGCCTGTTCCCGGTGGTGCTGGGCCATGAAGGCGCCGGCATCGTGGTGGAAGTGGGCGAGGGCGTGACCAGCGTGAAGCCGGGCGACCACGTGATTCCGCTGTACACCGCCGAGTGTGGTGAGTGCCTGTTCTGCAAGAGCGGCAAGACCAATCTGTGCGTGTCGGTGCGTGCCACCCAGGGCAAGGGGGTGATGCCCGATGGCACCAGCCGCTTCAGCTACAACGGCGAGCCGATCTACCACTACATGGGCTGCTCGACCTTCAGCGAATACACCGTCGTCGCCGAGGTGTCGCTGGCGAAGATCAACCCGGACGCGAACCCGGAGCATGTCTGCCTGCTCGGTTGCGGGGTCACCACCGGTATCGGCGCAGTGCACAACACCGCCAAGGTGCAGGAAGGCGACAGCGTGGCCGTGTTCGGTCTGGGCGGCATCGGCCTGGCGGTGATCCAGGGCGCGCGCCAGGCCAAGGCCGGCCGCATCATCGCGGTGGATACCAACCCGTCCAAGTTCGAGCTGGCGCGCGAATTCGGCGCCACCGACTGCATCAACCCGAAGGACTTCGACAAGCCGATCCAGCAGGTCATTGTTGAAATGACCACCTGGGGCGTGGACCACAGCTTCGAGTGCATCGGCAACGTCAACGTCATGCGTGCGGCGCTGGAATGCGCCCACCGCGGCTGGGGCCAGAGCGTGGTGATCGGCGTGGCCGGTTCGGGCCAGGAGATCTCCACCCGCCCGTTCCAGCTGGTCACCGGCCGCAAGTGGATGGGTACCGCGTTTGGCGGCGTGAAGGGGCGCAGCCAGCTGCCGGGCATGGTCGAAGACGCGATGAAGGGCGAGATCGAGCTGGCGCCTTTCGTCACCCACACCATGGACCTGGACAAGATCAACGAAGCTTTCGACCTGATGCATGAAGGCAAGTCGATCCGTTCGGTGGTCCATTACTGAGGCGCGTCATGGGCTGGCTGGATGCCCTGCGCCGGCCTCGTGCGGAAGACCCGCGCGCGGTCCTGGTGGCCCCGATCGAGCAGGCGCTGCGCGCGCTGGGTTGGGTGGTGGGCGAGGTCGGGGCACCGCGTACGGTGACCTCGGCCTTCGGCAGCGACGACGGCATGACGTTCGAGCAGTGGCTGGGGCAGGTATTCCTGCCGCGTCTGCATGAGGCCCGCGTTGATGGCCAGTGGCCGCCGCGCAGCAACGTGGCAGCGGCGGCGTATCGCAATCTTGATGGCCAGCCTGGCGTCCAACCATTGCTGCGCTTGCTGGTGCAACTGGATGAACTGATCAACAAAGGGATCCACGCCGTGCGTGGATAGGCCGACCACCGTCGGCATCTACCAAAGCGCGTGTGTGCTGAAGCGCCACGCAGGAGAGCCTCATGGAACGCATTGAACACCGCGCATGTTTCGGTGGCTGGCAGGACGTCTATCGCCATCATTCAACTACGCTGGGCTGCGACATGCAGTTCGCCGTATACCTGCCGCCGCAGGCGGAAACCCGCTCGCTGCCGGTGCTGTACTGGCTGAGCGGGCTGACCTGCACCGAGCAGAATTTCATCACCAAGGCCGGGGCGCAGCGCTATGCGGCCGAGCACGGCGTGATCATCGTCGCCCCGGACACCAGTCCGCGCGGCGATGACGTGGCCGACGCCGAAGGCTACGACCTGGGCAAGGGCGCGGGCTTCTATGTCAACGCCACCCGTGCGCCGTGGGCGAAGCACTACCGCATGCACGACTACGTCGCGCAGGAGCTGCCGGCGCTGATCGAAGCGAATTTCCCGGCTACCGATGCGCGCGCGATCAGCGGGCATTCGATGGGCGGCCACGGTGCATTGGTGAGCGCGCTGCGCAACCCCGGCCGTTACCGCAGCGTATCGGCGTTCTCGCCGATCGTGGCACCCAGCCACGTGCCGTGGGGGCAGAAGGCGTTCACCGCCTACCTTGGTGACAACCCGGCCGACTGGGCGCAGTGGGATGCCTGCCAACTTGTGATCAACGCCGGCGAGCGCCTGCCGCTGCTGGTCGACCAGGGCGAGGCCGATGAGTTCCTGCACACCCAGTTGCAGCCGCAGCGCCTGCAGCTGGCCTGCGAGGCTGCCGGCCATCCGCTGAGCCTGCGCCTGCAGCCCGGCTACGACCACAGCTATTACTTCATCGCCAGCTTCATCGGCGAACACATCGCCCACCACGCCCGCGCCCTCAACGCCTGAGGGCTCTCCGGTAGTGCCGGCCGCTGGCCGGCAACCCCAGGGAAACACGGAGCTGCAGGTTGCCGGCCAGCGGCCGGCACTACCATGGCGGAGCGCGCGGAGTGTCGTTTTGCCGCAGTGGATCACGCCGCTGTGGCGTGGCGGCGCGTTATCGTGCCGCCATACGGCCTTGCGCATGGGGGACGCATGCTGGTTGTACTGGCGCTGATGTTCGTGATCTGCCATGGCGTGGTCGTGGCGTTCTGGCCGGGTACGGCCGGTGGGGGATCGTTCGTGTTCCTGACCGCGGCGCCTCTGCTGGCTGCCGCGGCCTGCCTGTGGCGTGGCCAGCGCGACCGCGCTGCACTGGGCTGGCGGGCCACTGCAATGGCGCTGCTGCTCTGGGCCGGTGGCATGGCCTTCAACATGGCCGACGCACTGGGGGCCGGACGATCCGACATCACCCCGCGCGCCAGCCTGCTGCTGTATGTGCTGTACGGCGTGCCGCTGGTGTTCATCCTGGCCCGCGCCCGTCGCGAACGCCGCATCATCAGCGCGATCGACGGCGTGATGGCTGCCCTGCTCGGCGTGCTGTTCTTCGTCCATACGCAGTTCTTCGCCGACCGCATCGACATCGATGACCAGGCGATGGCCCACATGCAGCGCATGTTCGATATCCAGAACCTGTGCATCGCCGGCTTTGCAGTGGTGCGCTGGCTGGCTGGTGACGTGCCCGAACGGCGCAGCTTCTTCCGTGCGCTGGCGTTGTATGCGCTGGTCTATCTGATGGTGGCGTACTACATCAACCATTACACCGCCGAGCAGTCCTTCGGTGCCTTCAACGATCTGCTGATCGATCTGCCGTTCCTTCTGCTGGCCCTGCTGGCGCTGCGGCAGGCGCCAGCGCCGGGTCTCTCGCTGCATCCGCGCCTGTCGCGGCTGGTACAGGCGGGCGGGCCGATCATCCTGCCACTGCTGCTGCTGGTGGTCGGCACCCTGGTGGTCGACCATGCCCGGCCGTTGGCAGTGACCGGATTCGTGGTGGCGACGCTGGGCTTCGGCCTGCGCAGCACGCTGCTGCAGATGGATCTGCTGGAGCGCCAGGCCGGCCTGGACCAGCTGGCGCGCCAGGATGGGCTGACCGGTGTCGCCAACCGCCGCGAGTTCGATACGCTGCTGCTGGCCGAATGGAACCGCGCGCGCCGCAGCGGCACCGAACTGGGCCTGTTGCTGGTGGATATCGACCATTTCAAGGCATTCAACGACCAGCATGGTCATCCGGCTGGCGACCGTTGTCTGCAGGCGGTGGCCGCGGTGCTGCAGGCCACCGCCGGGCGCGCGGCCGACAGCGTGGCGCGCTATGGCGGTGAGGAGTTCGCGGTGATCGTGCCCGGCAGCCCGTTGTCGGGTGTACTTGCGCTGGCCGAGCGTCTGCGCGAGGCGGTGGAAGCACTGCCACTGCCGGAAGGCCCGGTCAGCATCAGCGTGGGTGTGGGCTACCTGCATCCGCCGGCGCTGGCCAGCGCCGAACAGCTGCTGGCCGATGCCGATGCGGGCCTGTACGCGGCCAAGCGTGCAGGCCGCAACCGGGTGACCCTGCACGCGCACGTGCTGGACGACCACGGGGGCGCGCACGACACGCTGGACTGTTGAGCACGCCTGGGACACGGCCGCGACAGGAAGATGCGCGGCCGATCAGCGCTGGCGCAGCCATCCGGCCGGATCCAGCAGGCGCAGGCCCACTGGTGACAGCGACCGTTGCCGCAATATCAACGGCGTGGCGTGCACCGCCGCCGCACAATATGCCAGTTGGCGACGCAGTGGCGTCAGCACATCGTCCTCGCGTGGGCGTGCGTTCCGTCATTGCGCAATGCGCAGCAGACAGACCAGCAGGTCCAGTTCGCTGGCCGAAATGAAGGGCGATCCGGCCGGCAGCAGTTCGATCGGTGCATGCGGCGTGGCCAGCAATGGCAGCAGTTCACGGAAGGCGTCGCACCCTTCGGCATCCAGGCCCAGGGCGGCCAGTTGCAGCAGGCCCTCGGCCTGCAGCGCAGGGTCGCCCAGTTGCCGCAGCGCGGCCAGCAGGGCCTGTTCGCCGCGACTGAACTGACGGCCGAAGGCGCGATAACTTACGCGGGTGGGAAATACAGGGGAACGTGAGGCCATGCGGGGAGTACCTACGGATCGCGCGTTTCCACCAGCACCGGGCAGGGCGCATGGTCGATGGTCCATTGCCCGACCGAGGGTTCGAACAGACGCTGCAGGCGTGACAGATGGCGGTGGCCGATGACGATCAGGTCGCACTGCAGGCGGCGCGCCTGCGCGCTGATCACTTCGCCCGGGTCGCCGGACGGTAGTTGTGCGATGGCGTCCACGCCGCGCTCGCGCAGTTCGGCCAGGGCGTCGGCCAGCACGGCTTCGGCATGCGTCTGCTGCCGGGCGGCGGCGGGATATTCGCGGCGGTCGGCATCGGTGGCATCCGCTGCCAGTGCGAATTCGGGGTCGAGCACGCACAGCAGGTGCAGGCGGCTGCGGGGGCCGGCCATGGCGGCGGCGAGGTCCAGCACACGGTCGTGCTGGGGGCCGCCATCAAGCGCGACCAGCAGGGTGTTGAACATGAAAAGCTCCTTTGCAGGGCGGTGATGGTCGCGCATGTCGTCGCGCGCACCCATGCCGTGCGCCGCAGTCAATGCGTGCGCAGAACGCAACTATGGATGGTCTGGATTGCAGTAGAGTCATCGCATTTACGGGAGACTGCCATGCCCCTGCCGGACCTGAACCTGTTGCTGGCACTGGATGTGCTGATCGACGAATGCAGCGTGGCCGCCGCCGCGCGGCGCATGAACCTCAGTGCGCCGGCGATGAGCCGTACCCTCGGTCGGGTGCGGGTGGCGCTGGGCGATCCGGTGCTGGTGCGCGCCGGCCGTGGGCTTGCCCCCACGCCCCGCGCGCTGGAACTGCGTGAGCAGGTGCGTGATGTGATCGAGCAGGCACACCGCGTGTTCAATGCCGGCCGCGAGGTCGACATGGCCACCCTGGAACGCACGTTCAGCGTGCGCGCCAACGATGTGTTCATCGGCAGCTATGGCGGCCGCCTGCGCGAGGTGTTCCGCCAGCAGGCGCCGCGTTGCATGCTGCGCTTCGTGCCCGAGGGCGATACCGATGACGATGCGATGGTGCAGGGGCGGATCGACCTCTACATCAGTACGGCGGGCAAGCACAGCCCGGAAACCAAGGTGCAGCACCTGTTCACCACCTCGCTGCTGGGCGCTGCACGCGAGGATCATCCGTTGTTCGACGGCGACATCAGTGCCGAGCGCTTCGCGGCCTGCGACCATATCGCCGTGTCCCGGCGCGGGCTGGCGCACGGCCCGATCGACGAGGAACTGGCCGTGCTCGGCCTGCAGCGCCGGGTGGCGGTGGTCATCCCCACCTTCCATGGTGCGATCTTCGCTGCTGCTGATTCAGACCTGGTACTGCCGCAGATGCCGAGCGTGATGCTCGACCGCATCACCCACATGGGCCTGCCGCTGCGCATGTTCCCGCTGCCGGTGCCGGTACGCACCGTGGCACTGGTGCAGGCCTGGCACCCGCGCATGGACAACGACCCGGCGCACCAGTGGCTGCGGCGGGCGATCAAGGTGATGTGCGATTCGGTCGAGGCGGCCCGCCACTGATCGCTTGCAGGCGTGCGCCGGACGCACGCCTGAGATGCCGGGCACGCCATTTTTCACAGGCAACGGCCTTTCTAGACTGCGCTCCCGATAGTTTCACTGAGCGCAATCCAATGACTTCACATATGCCGTGCACTGCACGGATCGGCAGCCGGCAGTGAGCACGCCTGCCGCCGTATTGCCGGCGCCGGCAGCGTCCCGTCCCGTCGCTGCACCCGGGCTCGACCGGCGCATCCTGGTAGGGCTGTGCGGTGTGCTGCTGGCGGTGCTGGTGTCGGGCTTCAACGAGAACGTCACCAAGGTCGCACTGGCCGACATCCGCGGTGCGATGGGTTTCAGCGTCGATGACGGCAGCTGGATCGTGGCGCTGTACAGCGCGATGTCGGTCAGCGCGATGGCGTTCGCACCGTGGTGCGCCGCCACCTTCTCGCTGCGCCGTTTTGCGTTGGCGATGATCGGCGGGTTCATGGTGCTGGGCGTGCTGTGCCCGCTGGCACCCAACCTGCAGACCTTTCTGGTGCTGCGCGCGTTGCAGGGCCTGTGCGGTGGCGCGTTGCCGCCGCTGCTGATGAGCGTGGCGCTGCGCTTCCTGCCGCCGGGCATCAAGCTGTACGGCCTGGCCGCCTACGCACTGACCGCCACCTTCGGGCCGAGCATGGGCACCCCGCTGGCCGCGTTCTGGGTGGAGCAGGTGGGCTGGCACTGGGCGTTCTGGCAGATCGTGCCGTACTGCCTGGCAGCGATGGCGATGGTCGGCTGGGGGCTGCCACAGGATCCCCTGCGGCTGGAGCGCTTCGCACAGTTCGACGGCGTCGGCCTGATGCTCGGTCTGCCGGCGCTGGTGCTGCTGGTACTGGGCCTGGTGCAGGGCCCGCGCTTGAACTGGTTCGACTCGTCGTTGATCACGCTGATGCTGGGTGGCGGTGCGGGTCTGCTGGTGCTTTTCATGGTCAACGAGTGGTTCCATCCGTTGCCGTTCTTCAAGCTGCAGCTGCTGGCCAACCGTAACCTCAGCTATTCGCTGATCACTCTGGGTGGCGTGCTGTTCGTGCTGCTGGCCGTGATCTCCATTCCCTCCGGCTTCCTCGCCAGCGTGCAGGGCTATCGGCCGCAACAGACCGCGCCGATGCTGCTGTGGGTGGCGGTTCCGCAGGTAATCGCGCTGCCGTTGGTAGCCGCGTTGCTGAACATCCGCGCGATCGATTGCCGCTGGGTGCAGGCCACCGGCCTGGCGCTGCTGGCGCTGGCCTGCTGGCTGGGTGCACATCTGGACGTGAGCTGGATCCGCGACAACTTCCTGTGGGTGCAGTTGCTGCAGGTGTTTGCCCAGCCGATGGCGGTGCTGCCGCTGCTGATGTTGGCCACAGGTGGCCTTGCGCCACAGGACGGCCCCTTCGCCTCGGCGTGGTTCAACACGGTCAAGGGCTTTGCCGCGGTACTGGCCAGCGGCGTGCTTGAAGCGGTTGCGCAGGGACGCCGACATTTCCATTCCACCGTAATGGTCGATCGCCTCGGCGAACAGCCATGGCTGGCCGAGGGGCCGCAACTGGGCGCACGCCTGCATGCACAGGTGCAGGCATTGACCTCGGCCGATCTCTACCTGCTGGTCGCGTTGGTCGCGCTGGCCTTCATTCCCCTCATTGCCTGGATGCCCACCCGCATCCATCCGCCACGTGCCGTGGCCTGATTCCCTTCGCAGGAACCCCCTCATGACAATCAATCGAACGTATCTCAACGCCGGCCTCGGCCTGGGCGTGCTGGTGCTGGCCGGCGCCGCATGGCTGCTGCTGCGCGATGGCCGCCACCAGACCACCAACAACGCCTATGTGGTCGCCGATTACACAGTGGTCGCACCGAAGATCGCCGGCTTCGTCAGCGCGGTGGACGTGCAGGACAACCAAGCGGTGAAAGCCGGTGACGTGCTGGCCCGCATCGATGACCGTGACTACCAGGTCGCGTTGCTGGCCGCCCGCGCCGACCTGGCCAATGCACGTGCACAGCTGGCCAATGCACAGGCGGCGCTGGCACAGCAGGGCTCGCTGATCGAACAGGCCAGGGCGAGTGTGGATGTCAGCCGCTCCGAGCTGACCCTGGCCAGCGCCGACCAGCAGCGTTACCGCGAGCTGGCGCGCGACGGTGCCGGTACCGTGCAGAACGCACAGCAGGCGCAGTCGAAGCAGGCCGTGGCCAGTGCGCACCTGCAACAGGGGCAGGCCGCATTGTCGACCGCACGCCAGCGCACCGACATCCTCACTGCCGGGGTGCAGGCCGCGCAGGCGGCCGTGCAGCGTGCCGAAGCCGCGCAGGCACGCGCCGAACTGGATCTGTCGCACACCGAGCTGCGCGCACCCATCGACGGCATGGTCGGGCGCCGCGCAGTGCGCGTCGGTGCCTACCTGACCCCGGGCACGCCGGTGGCCGCGGTGGTGCCGCTGCAGCGCGCCTTCGTGGTCGCCAACTTCCAGGAAACGCAGATGACCCGCATGCAGCCGGGGCAGCAGGTTGAACTGACGGTGGACGTGTTCCCCGGCACGCCGCTGCGTGGCCATATCGACAGCATCGCACCAGCCACCGGCGTGACGTTCGCCGCGATTGCACCGGAGAACGCGACCGGCAACTTCACCAAGGTAGTGCAGCGCATTCCGGTGAAGATCGTGCTGGAGCCTGGGCAGGCATTGCTGGGTCAACTGCGTGCCGGCATGTCGGTGGAAGCGAGCGTGGATCTGCAGAGCCCGCAGCACGTGCAGAGTGCGCAGCGCGAGCAGCACCGCAAGGGCGGGGAGGGCGCATGATCCGCGTATTCCCACGTGTACTGGCTGCAGCGGTACTGTGCACGGCGCTGACCGCCTGCACGCTGGGCCCGGACTTCGTGCGCCCGCAGGCCGAACTGCCCACGCAGTGGCAGGGCGAAGCGGTGGCGTCAGCTGTGCTGGATGACGACGCCCGATGGTGGTCCGGTTTCGATGACCCGCTGCTGGGGCAGTTGGCGACGCAGGTGTTGCAGGCCAATCTCGACCTGCAGCTGGCCGCCAACCGCGTGCAGCAGAGCCGCGCCGCGCGGGGTGTCACCGCTGCCGATCGCCTGCCCAGCGTCAGCGCCACCGCCAGCGGCGCGCGCGCGCGCAACAGCGAAGCAGGCCTGAACGATCCATCCGGTAATGGCGGTCGTGAAGACTATGGCTTGTTCCAGGCCGGCATCGGCATGAGCTGGGAACTGGATCTGTGGGGCCGCGTACGCCGCCAGGTGGAAGCCGCCGACGCGCGCGTACAGATGGCCGAGGAAGATGCACACGCGGTGCGTATCGCGCTGCTGGCGGAAACCGCGCGCGATTACCTGCAGTTGCGCGCAACACGCCAGCTGCTGGCCATCACCGAGGACAACCTCAGCATCGCCCACGACATCAAGCGGCTGACCGAAGCGCGCCAGTGCCAGGGCGTGGCCAGCACGTTGCAGGTGTCCAGTGCGGCGGCACAGGTGGCATCGTTGCAGGCGCGCATCTCACCGTTGCGGCATCGAGAATCACAACTGCGCAATGCGCTGGCGTTCCTGCTGGCGCAGCCACCGCAGACGTTGGACGCGCAGTTGCAGAACGCGCGCCGCGACTGGCCAGCGTTGCCGACCGTGTCCGTGGGCATGCCCAGTGAGCTGGCCGAGCGTCGCCCCGATGTCCGCCGTGCCGAGGCCGCACTGCATGCAGCCACGGCGGGTATCGGCGTGGCCAAGGCCAGCTTCCTGCCGCGCATCACCTTGAATGGCGATGCCGGCTTCCAGGCCAGGCAGCTGGATGACCTGGATGGTTGGAACGCGCATCGCTTCAGCGTCGGGCCGTCGATCAGCCTGCCGATCTTCCAGGGCGGACGCCTGAAGGCCAACCTGGCGCTGAGCAGGCTGCAGCAGCAACAGTCGGCGCTGCAGTTCCGCCGTACCGTGCTGCAGGCCTGGCATGAAGTGGACGACGCCATCGACGGCTATGCCACCGAACAGCAACGCACCGCGCAGCTGCATGTGGCGGTGGATGAGAGCGAGACGGCGCTGGGCGCTGCGCGTCGGCAGTACCAGGTCGGCGTGGTCGACATGCTGGATGTATTGAACACGCAACGCATCGCGCTGGACAACCAGGCCGCGCTGGCCAACAGCCAGGCCACAGCCGCGATTGCGCGCGTGGAGCTGTATCGCGCGCTGGGCGGTGGTTGGTAGGGCGCAGGATGGGGAGTGCCGGCCGCTGGCCGGCACTACTCTGGTCGTCAGTCCGCGTCAGTCCGACGGTTTCTCGCGCTTGCGGAACAGCAGACAAGGCCAGATGCCGATCAACACCGCTGCGATGATCGTGCCGTAGACCAGCGCGAACACCGACTTGCCAGGCTCGGTCCAGACCATGCCCAGCAGAAGCAGGCCGAGCACGATGGTCGGTCCGCCCAGCAGGATCATTGCGAAGGTCTTTATGCGTCCACTGGTGGGCGCGTTGGCGAGCTTGCCGACCATGTCGGTACCACCGAAATACACCTGCAGTGCATCGTTGGTGGAACGGGCGGGCTACGGCTTTGCGGGTTCCGGCGGCGCAACCGGTTGCTGCAGGTCCATTTCCTTGGGCGCCGACGGCAGCAGGTCCGACAGGTTGGTCTGCTCGATGAGGGCTTTGAGCTTGGGCTCCATGTGCAATCCCTGCAGTCACCGTTGGCGGCGGCACGATAGCAGCAGATCCTGGTGCTCGGTAGTGCCGGCAACGGGGAGTCGGTAGATGCCAACCTTGGTTGGCATCTTTTTGGAAAGCGCCAACCAAGGTTGGCACCTACCAAAGCGCGTGGCCTCAACGCACGTCGCGCAGTTCCCAGTGGTGCCCGGCCAGCAGGCGCAGGCGCTGCTTGAACACGTCACTGTCGATGCGGGTGGTGGCCACCAGGTTGATGCGCAGATCCTTCTGCTCACCGGTCACGGTGGCTTCCGGATCGGTCGCGCCCCACTGCGGTTCCACCGCATCCGGGTCCGGCTGCTTGTCGCGCCAGCGCTCGAACAGGCTGCCATTGCGCAGCGCGTTCTGCAGTTCTTCGGCGAAGCCGGCCGCACCCTGCGAATGGAAAGACAGGTCGGGGTCGTTGCCGCGGGCCTTGGACGGTTCGGGCAGGCTGATGTGGTACTGCGCAGGCATGTTGATCTCCTTGAGGTGCAGCTAGGCTGGCATAAGCGCGGTGGAATCGATGTGCAGATTCCAATGCGTGGTTGGCCTTCATTCAAACCGGTGCGGCCCATCGGCGAAGCCCACGGTGACCGCGCCCTTGCCGACGTTGACCATGCCGGTCAGGCTCATCACCGATTCGTACACGGTCACGCCATGGCCGGCGCAGACCTCCTTCATCTGCGCGTAGCCGGGCAGGGCGCGCAGCTCGTCCAGTTCGCCGCCGTAGCTGATGCACACGGTGGGGGTCATCAGTCCGGCGCGTACGCGCTGGCCGACCACGCCGAACAGTTTCAGCACGGCGTTGTCGAAACCCTTGATCTTCGCCACCGGCCCGGTCTCGCCGCGATAGCCATGCAGCACCGGCTTGATGTCCAGCGCGCTGCCCAGCGCCGCGCTGAGCAGGCCGACGCTGCGGTCACCCTTGTGCCGGGCACGGGCGCGCATGTAGTACAGGTCGCGGGTGACCATGTAGCCGTGCACGTTGCCCGCCAGTTCTTCCAGGCGCTCGCGGATCTGCTGCACGCTGGCGTCACTGGCTCGCAGGCGCACCGCCTCCACCGCCGTCACCGCCTGTGCGGCGAACAGGTTCTGGGTATCCAGCACGCGCAGCGCGAACGGCGAGTTGTAGCCTGCCGCCTGCCGCACCGGCTTGTAGTCGTTGAGGATGGCGAAGCTGGCCTGCAGTGCGTTGTCGTGGATCGGGCTGCGGGTCTTGGTGATGGTCATGCAGAACACATGGTCGTAGTCGATCACCAAGCGTTGCAGGAACAGGTCGCGGATCTGGTTGACGCTGAAGGGGATGGTCTCCGCTTCGGCGCCGTGCTCGGCGACGTGGGCGTGCAGGAAGCTGAGCGTGGCCTGCTCGTCGCGGTGGTCGGCGAGCACGGCTTCGCCGATCCGCACGGTGATCGGCAACAGCACGATGTTGTGCTCGGCAATGAAGTCCTGCGGCAGGTCGCAGGCCGAGTCGACGACGATTCCGATGCGCATCCGCGGCTCCCCCTCCAGGGCGGTTGTAGGTTCGGAAATGTGAAAACTATCTCAAAACCGGATCGGGCGCGCGAGGGAAATGCGCCACTGCCTGTTCAGCGACTGCGCTGCACTGCCATCGGCAGGGCCACCGCCTGCTGCCAGTCGGGGCGACCCAGCAGGCCCGGGTCCTCCAGCACCGCCGCCATCAGCGGGTGGCTATCGTTGCCCCAGAACAGTTCGCCGTCGATGGCCAGGGTCGGCACGCCGAATACGCCGGCCTCGATTGCCGCGGCGGTGTTGCGGCGCAGCTGTTCCTTGATTGCCGGCTCGCCAATGGCCGCCTCCACATCGCTGATACCCAGCCGGGCGGCGGGTTCGCGCAGGGCCGGGGCGCTGTCGGCCGCGTGGCCGTCGCGCCAGATCCAGTCAAACAGCACATCCACCGCCTCGGTGCTGGCGCCCGCGGCCAGGCACAGGCGCAGGGCCGCCAGCGGGTTGAACGGATGCCCGGGCGGGAAGCGCAGGGGGGTGCCCTCGGCCTGCGCGGTCCACAGCAGCTGGCGGTACATGAAACGGCGCTTGGCCGGGATCTCCGCCGGGCCGAGGTTGCCCAGATGGTGCAGGACCGCACCGAAGGCGATCGGTGCCGGTTGGATGTGCTCGAACTGCGGCAGCCGCTTCACCTTCTGCCAGTGCAGGTAGGAGTAGGGCGAGACGAAGTCGAAATACCAGCGCAGGGTAGGCATCGATGGCTCCTTGTAACGGTCAGGGCTGCGCGTTGCGCTGCAGGTAGCGGTCGCGCAGTTCGGTCTGGCGCGAGCGCATCGGCATCGCACGGCCGCCCAGCCAGACCTGTTCGGCATAGTGCGCCACATCCAGCGGATCCCCTTCCCACAGCACCAGGTCGGCGCGCTTGCCCGGCTCGATGCTGCCGATCTGGTCGGCCACGCCCAGCACCTCGGCCGGTACCCGGGTCAACCCGGCCAGGCCGTCGGCCCAGGGCAGGCCATTGGCCACCGCGTTGCCGGCCAGCTGGCGCATCTTGCGCGCGTTGTGCGAGGCGTCGTCGCGCTGTGCGAAGGCCACCGCTACGCCGGCACGCTGCAACCGCGCGGCGTTTTCCAGGGTGGCGCCGATCTGGTCGAAGGTCGTCGGCAGGTTGCCCAGTGCATCGACGAACACCGGTACCTTGGCCGCTGCCAGTTCCGGTGCCAGCTGCCAGGCCTCGGCACCGCCGGCAATGGCGATCTTCACCTTCTCGCGGGCCGCCCAGCGCAGCAGCTGGCGGATGTCGGCCGCGCGGTCCACTTCCACGATGATGCGGCCCTGGCCGGACAGATAGCGGGCCAGCGTGCGGCGACCGGCCGGGGTCAGCAGCGCATGCGGCGAGTCGGCGGCGACCTGGCCACGCGCTTCATCGACCATCTGCTGCAGCAGCATCCACTGCGCCGCGCGCGATTGTCCGGTCAGTTCAGATGCCGCAGCCCCCAGACGCAGGAACAGGGCGCGCGGGCCGATCGGGTCGGCACTGCCATCGAAGCGCACCACGCCACCCTGGCCAGCAACGAAGCCACCACCGGTGGCCGCACCCAGCGCCGTGAAGCCGATGCCATCCAGGCGTGCCACCGGAATCAGCACCGACGCGGGGTTGTAGGCCAGGGTCACGTCGAATTCCGGACGCAGCGGCTGCTCACCGATCTTCAGCGCGCTGTCGACCGTGCTCGATTCACCGGACACTTCCTCGATGCCGATCTCGGTGATGCCGCCGAACAGGGCAGGGGTCAGCGTGCGGCCCCTGGCCTCGACCACCGGCACGCCGGCCGGTGCGGAGAGGCCGCGACCCACCGCGCGGATGATGCCGCCCTGCACCAGCACGTCGGCGTCTTCCACGTTGCCGTGTGCGCTGGCGGTAGCGACGGTCGCACCGCGCACCAGCAGGTCCTGCGCCTGCGCAGGCGATGCGATGCAGGCCAGCGCCATGACGGCAGCGCCGAGCGTTGCGGCAGACTTCACCATTACCTTGAACATGCCCATCAGCGCAGCTCCTGTCCAAGCTGGAAATCCGACCGCGTCGTCGCGGCCGGCGTACTGCGGTCGTACACGCGGCGACCATCGACGAACACCTGTTCGGCCAGTGCGTACGAACTGAAGGGGTTGCCGTTCCAGATCACCACGTCGGCCATCTTTCCGGCCTCCAGCGTGCCGGTCTGTGCTTCGATGCCCAGCGCCTTGGCGGCGTTGGCGGTCATCCAGGTGATCGCCCGTTCGGGCGCGATCTCCGGCATGTGCGCGCGGCGCGCGGCGGCCATCACCTTGGCCGCTTCCTGGTTCAGGCGCTGGATGCCTTCGGGCGAGTCGGAGTGGACGATGGCGCAGCTGTTCTTCGGCCGGTCGACCAGCGCGATGTTCTCGGCGATGCCGTCGAAGGCCTCCATCTTGAAGCCCCACCAGTCGGCCCACAGTGCCCCGCACACGCCTTCGGCCGCCAGCCGGTCGGCCAGTTTGTACGCCTCCACGCCGTGGTGGAAGGCGGCCACCTTGAAGCCGAATTCCTTGGACAGATCGAGCATGGTGGCCATTTCATCGGCGCGGTAGCAGTGGATGTGCACGCGGATGTCGCCCTGGATTGCACCCGCCAACGTGTCCAGCTTGAGGTCGCGCTTGCCGCCGGCGTCACCAGCGCTGTCGCCCTTGTCGCTGCCGAACCAGCCCTTGCGCTTGGCCGGCTTCGGTTTGTTCTTGGCGATGTAGTCGGCCGCGTCGATGAAGGCTGCGCGGTAACCGGCCACGTTGCCCATCCGCGTGGCAGGTGCCACGCCCTTGCCGCCCCCGTAGACGCGCTTGGGGTTCTCGCCGCAGGCCATCTTCAGTCCCCACGGCGCGCCGGGAAATTTCATCGCCTGGTAGGTGGTGGCAGGCACATTCTTCAACGTCACGCCGCGGCCACCGACCAGGTTGGCCGAACCCGGCAGCACCTGCATGCTGGTCACCCCGCCGGCCAGTGCCGCCTGGAAACCGGGGTCCTGCGGCCATACCGAATGCTCAGCCCAGACATTGGCGGTGACCGGCGCGGTCATCTCGTTGCCGTCGCTGTGCGCGCTGACGCCGGGGCTGGGATAGACGCCCAGATGCGAATGCACGTCGATCAGGCCCGGGGTCACCCATTTGCCGTCGGCATTGATGCGGGTGACGCTGGCGTCGACCTGCAGCGCATCGCCGACGGCGACGATGCGGCCATCGCGCAGCAACACATCGGCGTTGTCCAGGCGCTGGCCGGTGCCGGTCAGCACGGTGGCGTTCTGGATCAGCAACGGCCCATCGGGATGCGCCTGGTAGGTGCTCGGGTAGGGATCGGCCACGAAGCGCGAAGCGCCCACGGCCGGCGCCGTGCTCAGCGATACCAGCGCCAGACCCAACCCGGCGCGCAACAACGTCGATGTCATGCAGATCCCCTTGTCAGCGTGTTCAACCCACCGACGCTAGCCGGGGACCGGCCTGCTTGCCAAGTGTCCTTTTCCACGGGGCGTCATCTGCCGTCTCGACGGCAACGTCCGCCTCCCGGAAAATGGTGCTCCCCACGCCGCACCGGATCGCCCATGAAGAGCAAGCAGGACATCGTCGACAACTGGCTGCCGCGCTATACCGGCGTGCCCCTGGACCAGTTCGGCCAGCACATACTGCTGACCAACTTCGGGGGCTACCTGCATACGTTCTCCACGCTGACCGGTGCGCCGGTGATCGGCCTGGACCGGCCCATGGCCAGTGCCACCATCGACGGCATCACCATGATCAACTTCGGCATGGGCAGCCCCAATGCCGCGATCATCATGGATCTGCTGTCGGCGGTGATGCCCAAGGCGGTGTTGTTCCTGGGCAAGTGCGGGGGGCTGAAGCGCAAGAACGAACTGGGCGACCTGGTGCTGCCGATCGCGGCCATCCGCGGCGAAGGCACCTCGGGCGACTACCTGCCGCCGGAAGTGCCGGCCTTGCCCGCCTTCGCCCTGCAGCGTGCGGTCTCGACCATGATCCGTGACCTTGGCCACGATTATTGGACCGGCACCGTCTACACCACCAACCGCCGGGTCTGGGAGCACGACGAGGCCTTCAAGGAGCGGCTGCGGGCGATGCGCTGCATGGCCATCGACATGGAAACCGCTACGATCTTTGCCGCCGGCTTCGCCAACCACATTCCCAGTGGCGCCCTGCTGCTGGTTTCAGACCAGCCGATGATCCCGGATGGGGTGAAAACCGAGGCGTCGGACGCCAAGGTCAGCTCGCAGTTCGTGGAAAACCATATCCAGATCGGCATCGAGGCGCTTAAGCTTATCCGGCGCAACGGCAAGTCGGTCCGCCACCTGCGCTTCGACGAATGATGATGATGGCCTGGCGCGGTGCGCCGGCCCTGGGGAGTAGGTGATGGACGTTGCCGCGCAAGTGGTGGAATTCTGGAAAGACGCGGGCCCTGAAAAGTGGTTTGCCCGCGATGATGCGTTCGACGCACGGTTCCGTACGCTGTTCGCGGACGAACATCATGCCGCCGCATCGCGCGCGCGCGAGCACTGGCTGGGCAGCGCCGAGGGTGCGCTGGCGCTGATGCTGCTGCTGGACCAGTTTCCGCGCAACTGCTTCCGCGGCACGGCCCATTCCTATGCCACCGATGGCCTGGCCCGGCACTACGCCATGCGCGCGATCGAAGAGGGGCTGGACCTGCAGCTGGTACCCAAGCTGCGCGCCTTCATCTACCTGCCGTTCGAGCATTCCGAAGATCCGCTGGACCAGGACCGCTCGGTCGCGATGTTCGACGTGCTGGGCGACAAGGAATACCTGCAGTACGCCGAACTGCACCGCGACATCATCCGCCGCTTCGGCCGGTTCCCGCACCGCAATGCGGTGCTCGGCCGCATGCCGTCGCCGGAAGAACTGGACTACCTGGCCGAAGGCGGTTTTGCCGGATAACCCGGAAGGAGTAGATCCACGCCATGCGTGGATGGATTCAACGGAAAACGCCGGCTTTCGCCGGCGTTTTTCCTGTGTATCAACTGCAGCCGATCAGTACTTCGGCACGCCGTTGTCCACTTCGTCCGACCAGGCATCGATGCCGCCAGTGACGTTGAACACCTTGCTGAAGCCCAGCGCACGGAACTGCTCTGCGGCCTGCGCGCTGCGGCCGCCGTGGTGGCACAGGAAGGCCAGGGCGGTGTCCTTCGGCAGGGCTTCCAGCTCGGCGCGGACGTTGCCATCGAAGCTCTTGAACGGCACGCCGACCGCGGCGATGGCACGTTCTTCGGCCGGGCGCACGTCCACCAGCATCACGTTGCCGGCACGCACCAGGTCATCGGCATCGCGCACGCTGATTTCCTGCACCGGCTTGGGCGCGTTCGGGTTGTCGATCGCAAGGCCCTTGCCACGGATGTCGTCAACCCAGTCGATGGTGATGCCATCGGCGCGGCGGGCACTGGCCAGGTCGAACTGCACGCGCAGGCCGTTGGACTCGGCGGCAATCGCGCCTTCGTCGTACGGGGCCAGCTGGAAGTTCGGCTGGAAACGGGCATCGATGCCCAGCTGCAGCGAGGCACCCGGCGAATCGGCCAGCGCGCCCTTCAGCATTTCCACCGCGGCCGGGGTGACGGTGATGCGCGGCGGGGTGCGGTCCGGTGCGGCCAGGCCCAGCACGCTGCTCAGCTCACCGCTGGCGGCCATCTGCAGCACGATGTCGCTGCCGCCGACCAGCTCGCCGTCGATGTACAGCTGCGGGATGGTCGGCCAGTCGCCATAGGCCTTGATGCCTTCGCGGATCTCCGCGTCGGCCAGCACGTTGACGTGGGCGAACTCCACGCCCAGGTCCTGCAGGGCACCCACGGCCTTGGCCGAGAAACCGCACTGCGGCATCGACGGCTGGCCCTTCATGAACAGCACGACGCGGTTGTCGTTGAGGATGGTTTCGATGCGCGAACGCAGGGCGGGATCGAGGGACATGGCAGTCATGGGTCCGAAAAATTCGAATCATCAATTCTACCCCCCATGGCATCATGGGGAATGACCAGCGCAGGAACATTGCATCGCATCCCGACCCGGCCCTGGCGCTGGGTGCCTTGGCTGCTGCTGTCGCAGCTGGCTGTGATCCTGATCTGGGTGCTGGCGGGCTGGCACTGGGGCCTGGCCGTGATGGTGGCAAGCCACGCCTTGTTCATGGTGCCGGTGTTCCTGCCCAACAGCCGCTTCTACGCACCGGTGCTGAGCCGCTTGCCCGATGCCGGCAACCGTGTCTGGCTGACCATCGACGACGGTCCCAGTGAAGAAACCCCGGCGGTGCTGGATCTGCTGGACCGGCATCAGGCACGGGCGACCTTCTTCCTGGTCGGCGAGCGCGCATTGGCGCATCCGGCCCTGGTGGAGGAGATCCTGCGTCGTGGGCATGACCTCGGCAACCACAGCCACAGCCACCCGCAGGCGCGCTTCTGGCGGTTGGGTCCGGGCACGATGGCGGCTGAGATCGAGGGTTGCCAGCATGCGCTGCAGACGGTCAGCGGGCGACCGGTACGCTGGTACCGTTCGGTGGTGGGCATGACCAACCCGTTCGTGGCGCCAGTATTGCGCAAGCTGGGTCTGGTGCGCGTGGGCTGGAGCGCCCGCGGCTACGACGGCGTTGGCTGCACGCCGGACGGCGTGCTGGCGCGTCTGCTGCCCGACCTGCGCCCGGGCGCGATTGTGCTGTTGCATGAAGGTGCCGCCCACGGCCACAACCTGGCCATCATCGAACGCGTGCTGCAGGTGCTGGACGAGCGCGGCCTGAAGGCCGAACTGCCGGCCGGCTGACCGGTAGCGCCGGGTCACGCCCGGCGAGCGCGCAGCGCGGCAAGAGCGAAGCGACCCGCGTTTGCTCTTCGCTTTTCTCTTGTCTGCCGTGGTGGACGCACCCGTAAACCGCCCGGGCAGCCCTCGCAGACCGCCGCCCACCACGAGGGGCTCAGCCGTTGGCCGCAGTTCCCGGACGCTCGGCAACCAGCAGCCAGCTGTTGAACGGCGTGCGCCCATGCAGGGGACGCAACGGAGCCACCTGCAGCCCAGCGTCAGCCAGCGTGGCCTGCAGCCGCTGCGGATCCGGGTAATGGCGTGGTCGCGTGCCCATCCAGCCGACCAGCCACGCCAGCCGATCAGCCACCCGCGTAGTGCGGTCGCGGCGGTCGCCGGTCGCCAGCGGCGTACGCAGCAGCAGGCGGCCACCGGGCGCGACACGCGCGCTCACCGTGCGCAGCAGTTCCAGTTGTGGCGCCTCATCCAGGTACTGCAGCACATCCAGCAGCAACACATGCCCTGCATGCGCCGGCAAGGGTGCCTGCACATCCAGACAGTCGAAACGTGCATCGGCCAGGCCGGTGCCGGCGCGCTGCGCACGCGCGATCTTGTCGCTGTCCACGTCAATCCCGAGGTACGCCTGCTGGCGGCCACGCTGGCGCAGTACGTGCGCGAACAGGCCCAGCCCACAGCCGAGGTCGAGCACCGGCTGGCCGTCGTCGGGAAGGTGCTGCAGTACGCCGTCATACAGCGGGTCGCTGCCCAGCTTGCCGCGGGTGTAGTAGTAATCGCGGCGGCTGCCCCAGGCCTGCATCGGCCGGAAAGACTCGGCGATCAGGCGCGCCTGTCCGGCATCAAGCGGCGAACAGGGCAAGGGCGTGCCGTTCCGTGGCGTGCCGTCCATCGGCTCAGTCCGTCCTGCCCAGCAGGTGCGCGGCCACCGGCAGCGCACGCGCACTCCACAGCGCATACATCCGTGCGGACGGGTGCAGGCCATCCTCGGCGATCATCGTAGGGTCAGCGCCGTTGTCGCGGCTGATATCGGTGATGTCGACGAAGGCCACGCCCTGCTGGCTGCTGATCACCTCGGCGGCAGCGTTGAACTCGTCGGTTTCGATCTCGATGCCGGTCAGATGCCGCCCGCTCTGGATGCCGAACGGGGTCGCGCCCCAATCGGGGAAGGACAGCACCAGCACGTGGTCCGCGCGGCCACCGGCAAAGCCGATCGCGCGCTGCAGCAGGGCCTGGAACTGCACTTGGTACTCGTCCAGCGGGCGCCCGCGGTACTGGTTGTTGACGCCGATCAACAGGCTGACGAAGTCGAACGGCCCTCGCGGCGCCACTTCGTCGATGCCGGCGTCGAGCTCGTCGGTGGTCCAACCCGTGGTGGCGATCGTCTGCGGGTCGGTCAGATCAATGCCCTGCGCACGCAGGGCGGCGGCGAGCTGATGCGGCCAGCGGCCTTCGACCGGGACCGCTTCACCGATGGTGTAGGAATCGCCCAGGGCCAGATACGACAAGCCCATCGCTCAAGCCACCGACCGACGGGGCTTCAGCGGCACCACCTTGGTGGCGTCTTCGGCACGGCGGGTGAGGGCGCGGTCGATACGGGCGAACACGTCGCGCATCACCGACGCCTCCGGCAGCAGGGTCACGCGGAAGTGGTGGCGGTAAGGCACGTTGAAGCTTGAGCCCGGTACCACCAGCACGCCGTCGTTGTTCATGAGGTCCAGCGCGAAATTGTGGTCGTCGAAGCCCTTGGCGGCGGCACCGACCACGGCCGGGAACGCGTACAGCGCACCGGCGGGGGCGACCAGCGACAGGTGCTCGCTGGCCTCGCAGGCTTCGATCACGGCACGGCGGGTTTCATACAGACGGCCGCCCGGTGCGCACAGCTCGGAAATGGTGTCCGGGCCGTTCACCGCGGCGTCGATGGCGTATTGGCCCGGCACGTTGGCGCACAGGCGCAGTGCGCCCAGCAGGTCCAGCGCGGCGCGGAAGTCGCCCAGCCGCGCGTCGTCGCCGCTGAGGTGCGCCCAGCCCACCCGCCAGCCGCAGGCGCGGTGCACCTTGCTCAGGCCGCCGAAGGTCAGGCAGGGATGGTCACCGGCCAGCGGTGCGACCGGCTGGAACACCGCGTCGTCGTACAGGATCTGGTCGTAGATCTCGTCGACCAGCAACAGCAGGTTGTGGCGGCGCGCGATCTCGACCACCTGCTCCAGCAACTCGCGCGGGTAGCTGGCGCCGCTGGGATTGTTCGGGTTGATCAGCACGATGGCGCGGGTGCGCGAGGACACCAGCGTCTCGATCTCGCTCGGGTCCGGCTGGAAGCCGTTCTCGGCGGCGCAGCGGTAGTACACCGGGCGGCCGTCGTTGAGGATGGTCGAGGCCGACCACAGCGGGTAGTCCGGCGAGGGCACCAGCACTTCGTCGCCCGGGTTGAGCAGCGCACGCAGCGACAGGTCGATCAGCTCGCTGACGCCGTTGCCGACGAACACACGGTCCGGGTGGGCGTCCGGCGCGCCACGGCGGGCGTAGGCGGCGGCGATGGCTTCGCGGGCGACCGGCAGGCCCTGTTGGTGGGTGTAGGGATCGGTGCGGCCCATGTCATCGGCGATGGCGCGCTGCAGATGCTCCGGTGCGCGGAAGCCGAACGCGCCGGGATTGCCGATGTTGAGCTTGATCAGCTTGTGGCCCTGCGCTTCCAGTTCCCGGGCTCGCCGCGCCAGTTCTCCGCGGATTTCGTAGCGCACTTCGGAAAGGCGCTCGCGGATGACCAGGGGTTTGGGCGAGGGAGTGGACATGGGCGGTGGGCCGCAAAAGGCATGGGGGTTCCATGGTAGCGGAATTGCTGCAGCGCATGGCAAGGGCTGCAGGGCCCGCCAACATTGGGCTGGGCGGCATCGCACAGGTAGAATGGCGGCGATGACCCAGACCCCCGATTTCACCGCCCTGCAGACCATTGGCTGGCCCTGGCCGGGCCCGCCGCAGCAGGCCGACTGGCAGGCCGTGATGGCTGCGCACCCGCAGGCCCACCCGGCGCGGGTGATCGAACAGCACCGCACCCACTACGTGGTGGCGGATGGCCCGGAGGCGTCGATCAAGGCCGAATCGTTGCCGGAATGGCAGCGCCCGCGCTTCCCCAGCCACGAACGGCCGGCGGTGGGCGACTGGGTGCTGCTGGACGGCATCCGCATCGTCGCCCTGTTGCCGCGACGTACCGCGATCAAGCGTGGCGCCGCCGGTGAGCATTACCATCAGCAGGTGATCGCGGCCAACATCGATACCGTCTTCATCGTCTGTGGGCTGGATGCGGACTTCAATCCGCGCCGTATTGAACGCTACCTGCTGCTGGTAGGCGGTGGCGGTGCCGAACCGGTGGTGGTGCTGACCAAGGCCGACCAGACCGAGTACAGCGAAGACGCGCTGGCGGTACTGGAAGAGCTGGAGATGCAGGGCATTGCCCTGCACGCGATCAACGGCCTGGATGCAGACAGTGTTGCAGTGCTGGAGCCGTGGTTGGGCCCCGGCCGCACGGTGGTGCTGGTGGGTTCTTCCGGTGCGGGCAAGTCGACGCTGACCAACACGTTGCTGGGCGAGCAGCGGATGAAGACCAACACGGTGCGCGCAAACGATTCGCGCGGCCGCCATACCACCACCCACCGCGCACTGATGCCACTGCCGATGGGCGCCTGCCTGATCGATACGCCGGGCATGCGCGAACTGAAGCCCACCGGCGAAGAGACGCTGGCCGAAGGTGGTTTCGCCGATATCGAAGCGCTGGCCGCGCAGTGCCGCTTCCGCGACTGCATGCATCAGCAGGAACCCGGCTGCGCCGTGCGTGCGGCGATCGATGCTGGCGAAATTGAAGAGAGCCGGCTGCAGAACTACTTCAAGTTGAAGGAAGAAGTGGCCGCTGCCGCCGCGAAGCTGGCCGTGCGCCAGGCCGAGACGGCGCAGGAGCGTGGCGGCAGGAAGGGCAAGGGCCAGCAGTTCCGCCCCGCGGGCAAGCCGCGTAGGCGCTGACCCCGCGGTGCCGGTAACGCGCTTCTGGTAGGTGCCAACCAAGGTTGGCACTGTCAGGGCAAGGGCGGCCCAGTAGATCCACGCCATGCGTGGATGCTTTCCGCCCATGCACATCTGTGCCAACCAAGGTTGGCACTGTCAGGACAGGGGCGGCCCAGTAGATCCACGCCATGCGTGGATGCTTTCCGCCCATGCACATCTGTGCCAACCAAGGTTGGCACCTACCAAAGCAAGGGCAGGGCGCTATAGTCCGCCCATGGAACCGACCGCGACGCTTGACCGTGACGTGGCCCACCATGCAGCGCTCGATGCGCGCCTGGTCGAGGCCGTAGGAGGCATCCGCCTGCTGGGCCTGACCAGTTGGCCGGCAACCCTGCAAGCTCCCTTCCTGGACAGCGTGGCCCGCGGCCAACCCAAGCTGCCGGTGGTCGACTACCCGAAGCTGGACTTCAGCGACGAACGTCGCACGCTGGCGGCGCTCGCTGCCGAGTGCGATGAAAGCCATCCGTTGGGCCATTACGTGCGGCAGTCCGCGCAGAGTTGGGATCTGGCTGCGCAGCTGCTGGAAGGCCTCGGTACGGCGGCCGTGGATGCCTGCTCGGTGCAGTTGTTCGGTTCACCCGAGCACCCATTGCCGGGCAACGGACCGAGCACGCGCGATGCAGCGCGCCACTTCATCCAGATTGCCGCCGAACTGGATCACGAGCTGCTGGCACCGGAAGAACAGGTGCCGGTTTCGGCGATCGCGTTGCAGTTGCAGCTGCAGAATGACCTCGATGCGTTCTTTGAATCACGCATCATCCAGGTGCAGCTGGACCCGGATCTGGTCTCCAAGGCGGCGGCCGGACCCACCCGCATCCGCCTGCGCACCAGCGCTCGCTTCAGCGCCTACGACCGCGCGCAGTTGTTCCACCACGAAGCGCTGGTACATTCGCTGACAGCGTTGAATGGTCGCGCGCAGCCGGTGCTGCCGAGCCTGGCGCTGTCCTCGCCACGGGTGACGGCCACCCAGGAAGGATTGGCGACATTCGCCGAACAGATCACCGGCAGCATCGACATCGAGCGGCTGAAGCGCGTCAGCCTGCGTACCGAGGCGATCGCGATGGCGCGCGAAGGTGCGGACTTCATCGAGGTGTTCCGCTACTTCTGCGATTCCGGGCAGAACCCGGAAGAGAGCTTCGCCTCGGCGCAGCGGGTGTTCCGCGGCGTTCCGCCGAGTGGTGGCCTGGCCTTCACCAAGGACACGGTGTACCTGCGCGGTCTGGTGTCGGTGCACACGTTCTTCCGCCACATGCTGGCCGAGGATCGCCTGCAGGTCTGCCGCTGGCTGTTCGCCGGCAAGATGAGCCTGACCGATGCGATCGCGTTCGCGCCGCTGTTCGAATCGGGCGTGCTGAAGCCACCGCGTTGGCTGCCGCACTGGATGAGCCGTGCGAACGGCCTGGCCGGCATGCTGGCGTTCTCGCTGTTCGCCAACCGCATCCGGATGGACCAGCTGGCGCCGGAATGAAAGGCGTTGGCGGATCCTCCGGCGCCTGCCTGCTATCGGCTGGGAGGAGGCGGGGCACCCTGGCCAGGACACGCAAAAGCCCCTCCATGGTGCTCGATGGCGCCATCCATGGCGCCAACGGTCCTGGTCAGGGTGCCCCGCCTCCTCCAGACAGTTTCCTGCGAGCGCGGTAGCAGGTCCACCAGAGGGATTGCGTTCGAAAAGCTTGAAAAGCAAAGAGCCGGGCAACGCCCGGCTCTTTGCTTTTGCTCTTCTTTGCCTTCCGCACCGTGGCGCAGGAAACCGTCGAGCAGGGTTGGATGGGCCGGCGCAGGACCGTTGGCGCCATGGATGGCGCCATCGAGCCCCCATGGACGGGTTCACGGCGTGTCCTGCGCCGGCCCATCCGGCCCTGCCCCGCGACGACAATCAAGACGCCGCGGAGCAACGCTTTCGACTTAGAACTCCGCCGCCACCGTCATGAACACCTGCCGCGGCGCACTCGCATGGATCGCATACCGCGTGCCCTTCGGATCGGTCGGTGCGAACGAACTCAGCTGGCCGGCATAGCGCTTGTTGGTCAGGTTGGTTGCGTTCAACGACACCCGCACGTTGCGCAGGCCCATGCCCGGGCCGAAGTCGTAACCGGCACCCGCATCGAAGGTGGTCACGCCTGGCACCGACTGGTCATTGGTGTAGGTGTAGTAGCGCTTGCCGGTGTACTTGGCGCGCAGGCTGGCGAAGAAGCCGTCGCGGTTCCAGCTGATCTCGCTGGACGCCATGCGCTGCGGCGTATCCACGGTGATCTTGCCGGCCACCGGCACGATCGCACCGCCCGAGGTGTAATCATCCTCGTAGGTGGTCTTGTTCCAGGACAGCGCGTTGTACCACTGCAGGCCATCGACCGGCTTGAGGATGAAGGTCAGCTCTGCACCGTGGCTCTTCACCGAACCGACGTTGATGAAGCGCGTCACGCACTCCGGACGCGTGCCGACTTCGATGCTCGAGCACGGGTTCAACGACAGCAGGCGGTTGTCGAACTTCACGTTGTAGGCGGCGATCGAGGCCTGGTATTTCTCGCCGAAGGTACGGAAACCAGCTTCCAGGCTCTTGGACTTCTCCGGTTCCAGGCCGGCGCTGGCCGCAAATGATTCCGGTGACACCTGCAGCGGGCCACCGCTGCCGCCACCGACGAAGGCAGCAATGTTCTCGGCATACGAGGCGAACACCTCGTTGTTGGCGTTGAGCTTGAAGCCCACGCCCAACTGCGGCAGCACCGATTCCTTCGCGGTCAGCGTGCCCGAGGCAATGCTGGTTTCCACGCCCGGCTGGGCCTTGGCGGTCATGCGCGTATTGGGGCTCTTGATGCCGACATCCACGGTCAGGCGCTGGTCGAGGAAGCGCATCCGGTCCTGCACGTAGAACTGGCGGGTACGGATGTCGAAGTCCTGGTTGAACAGGCGGCGGTCCGGGTTCTGCAGGTACAGGTCGTCCAGGAACGGGCCGCTGATGTAGTAGAAATTGCGCGAGACGTTATGGTCGTTCTGTTCGTACCACACACCGGCTTCCAGCTCATGGATACCCACCGTCCACGACAGCGCGGCGGTCGCGCCGTCGCGGTTGATGGTGTAGTTGGTGCTGCGGATCGAGATCGGCAGCATCCTGTCGGTGCCCGGGTAGGACGGCTGGCCCGGTGCCCACCAGTGGCCCTGGCCACGGTTCTCGTGGTGGTAGCCCAGCAGCTTCAGCCGGCCCTGCTCACCCAGGCGGATGTCGGCGTCGATCGAGTACAGGTTGTCGTCGCGCAGCGCACGGCTCTGGTAGTACGCATCGTCAATGCTGTTGACGCCGCCGCTGAATGCACAGCGCGCCTTGTTGTAGGTGCCCGGTGCGCAGTACGCAGCCGCAACGGCGCGATCCCAGTCCGGTGCATAGATGTTCCAGTCATAGCCCAGGCCGCGCGCCAGCATGTCCTTGGACAGATAGGCATAGTTGGCCTGGCTGGCGCGCGAGGTGGCGACGAAGGCGCCGAAGCGGTTGTCGCCCACGTTCCACACCGCCTTGGCGTTGAACTGACGGGTGGTCTGGTTCTGATACGGTGCGGCCCACATGTCCTGGTCCTGGTGCACGCCGGAGACATAGGCCGAGAAGCCGTTGATATCGCCGGTATCCAAGCGCAGGTAGCCGCGGCGCTGGTTGTCATCACCCGCGGTGATGCTGGCGCGGCCGCCGAACTCGGTGGACGGATCCATCGAGAAGTACTGGATGGTGCCACCCAGGTTGCTGGTCGAGGCCACGCCCAGCGAGCCGATACCCTGCGACAGCTCGGCGCCGGCCAGGTTCTCGGCGATCAATGCACGGGCGATGCTCAGGCCGTTGTAGTTGCCGTAGCTGTTGTCGCCCAGCGGAATGCCGTCCAGCGTGTAGCCCAGGCGGCTCTTGTCGAAGCCGCGCAGGCTGATGGTCTGCGATTCTTCATTCGCACCGAACGCATCGTTGGACTGCACCGACACGCCGGGCAGGCGGTCGAGGATCTTCTGGCCGCTGGTACCTGGCGGCAACACCTGCTTGTCGACGGTGGTGATGCGCTGCACCTGGCGGGTCTCGCCCTGGCCGATGACCGAGACGGTATCCAGCGTCTGCGCGCTCAGCGCGGTATCGGCGGTGGCGTCGGTAGCTTCAGCGGCGTGGGCGCTGGCGGCGGAAAGCGCGATCGCCACGGCGATCGTCAGGTATCGGGTCTGCATGATGGTCCATTGCATGGGGGGTGGTCACCGGCCCGGGGCTCGGTGCGTGGCCACTATGCGAACGGAACATGAAACCTTGTTTACGAAAAACCAACGAACGGCGTCGCGGGGAGAAGCCGCGCAGGGCGTGAATCTACCGGGGGAGGGAAGTAGACCCACGCCGTGCGCGGAAAGGGCTAGCCCATGTACAGGCCACCGTTGACCGGATAGTCGGCACCGGTCACGTAGGAGGCTTCATCCGAAGCCAGCCAGGCACACAGGCCGGCCACTTCTTCCGGACGACCCAGGCGCCGCACCGGCACCGACGCGGCCAGTCGATCCAGCACGTCCGGCGGGAAGCTGCTGATCGCCTGGCTGGCGATATAGCCCGGCGACAGGGTATTCACGGTGACCCCGCGCGAGGCGACTTCAGCTGCCAGCGCACGGCTGAAACCGTGCATCGCGGCTTTTGCCGTGGCGTAGTTCACTTGGCCGATCTGGCCCTTGTGGGCGCTGACCGAGCCGATGTTGATGATACGGCCCCAGCCTCGCGTGGCCATGCCATCGACCACCTGCTTGGTCAGGTTGAACAGCGAGTTGAGGTTGGAGGCGATCACCGCATTCCAGTCCTCCACCGTCATCTGCCGGAACAGCAGGTCGCGGCTGCCACCGGAGTTGTTGACCAGCACGTCCACCTCGCCGACTTCGGCACGCACCTTGGCGAAGGCCGACGTGGTCGACGCCCAATCGGTCGCGTTGCCTTCGGAAGCGATGAAATCAAAGCCCTGTTCGCGCTGCTCGCGCAGCCAGTTGGCCTTGCGCGGCGAGTTGGGCGCGCAGCCAGCGACCACGGTATGGCCGGAACGGGCCAGGCTCTGGCAGATGGCAGTGCCGACACTGCCCATCCCGCTGGTGACGTAGGCGATGCGAAGAGTCATTGCAGAACGCTCCTTGGTAAGGGAATCAGGCCGTGAAGGGATAGAGCCCGAACAACAGGCCGCCGATCATCAGCAACAGCGAAATGGCGATCGCCCACTTCAGGGTGAACTTCTGGTGGTCGGCGAATTCGACCTTGGCCAGCCCCACCAGCAGATAGGTGGAGGGCACCAGCGGGCTGAGCAGGTGAACCGGTTGCCCGGCCAGCGACGCGCGGGCCATTTCCACCGGCGTGATGCCGTAGTTGCCGGCCGCTTCGGACAGGATCGGCAGCACGCCGAAGTAGAACGCGTCGTTGGACATGAAGAAGGTGAACGGCATCGAGGCCACGGCGGTGATCACCGCCAGGTATGGGCCCCAGCTGTCGGGGATGATCGCCAGGAAACTGTGCGACATCGCTTCGACCATGCCGGTGTTGTTGAGGATGCCGGTGAAGATGCCCGCGGCGAAGATCAACGCCACCACCGACAGCACGCTGCCTGCATGGCTGACCACGCGGCGGCGCTGCTCGGCCAGGTTCGGGTAGTTGATCACCAGCGCGATGGCGAAGCCGATCATGAACAGCACCGGCATTGGCAGCACACCGATGATGAGGGCACTCATCAGCGCCAGGGTCAGCGCCAGGTTCACCCACAGCAGCCTGGGGCGCTTGGTGTCTTCGGCATCTTCCACCGACGGCAGCGCGTTGTTGTCGTCGGACACGCTGTTGTCCATCCAGCTCCCGCCCTGCGGCAGGGTCACCACGCCCAGGCGGCGGCGTTCCTTCATGCCCAGGTACCAGGCCAGCAGCAGCACGCCGGCGCAGGCGATCACCATCGACGGGATCAGCGGCACGAACACATCGGCCGGGTCCACGTGCAGTGCGGTGGCCGCACGTGCGGTCGGGCCACCCCACGGCGTCAGGTTCATCACACCACCGGCGAGGATGGTCACGCAGGTCATGTTCAGCGCGTTCATGCCCAACCGCTGGTACAGCGGCAGCATCGCCGACACGGTGATCATGTAGGTGGTCGAACCATCGCCGTCGAGCGAGATCAGCATCGCCAGCACGGCGGTGCCAAGCACGATCTTCATCGGGTCGCCCTTGACGAAGCGCAGGATGATCCGCACCAGCGGATCGAACAAGCCCGCATCGATCATCACGCCGAAGTAGAGGATGGCGAACATCAGCATCACGCCGGTCGGCGCGATCTTCTTGATGCCTTCCAGCATCATTTCATCGATGCCGGCAGCGAAGCCACCGATCAGGGCGAAGATGATGGGAATGGTGATCAGGGCAACGAGTGGCGACAGTCGTTTGCTCATGATCAAGTACATGAACGTAATGACCATGCCAAAGCCGAGGATGCTCAGCATCATCTGCGGACTCCTTGAAGAATCAGGATGTGGGGAAGTGGAAGGGGCTGACGTTTAGAAGTCGAACTGCAGGCGCCCGGTGACCGCGCGCGTGCGGTCCACCGTGGTGCCGGCCAGGCGATCGCGGTTGCGGCTTTCGATCACGTTGAGCATGAAGCGCAGGTTGTCGCGCAGGTACCAGTTGCCGCCCAGCGTCCAGCCTTCAGTGCTGCCACGGCGCAGGTCGGGTTGGCCATCGAGGTGCTGTGCGCCCCACATCTGGTCATAGCGCAGGGCCACTTCGAAGGCACCGGCCTTGTGACGGATGTTCTTGACCCGCGCGAAGCGGCCGGTCTTGCGGTCGTAGGCGCGGCTCTCACCGGTGACGAACCAGCTGAGCATGCCGTAGGCGGCCATCACATCACCGCGCTGGGCACCATCATCGAAGGTGGCGCCGCTGAACTCGCCCTGCCAAGACAGCGGACCACGCACCTGCGCATATTCCAGCGACCACTTGTTGACGTCGGTATCGCGACCGGCAGAGAAATCGACCAGGGTCAGGCGGCTTTCATCGGACAGGTGGCCGGCCGGGCGCGGGCGGATCTTCAGGCCGGGTACGCCGTTCGCGCCGGGGTTGTCATAGGCCTCGCGCGCCAGCGACAGGCCCAGGTGCAGCACGTCGCCGTCGCTGGGCGAGGGCGCCCAGGTGACGCGGCCACCCGCCGCGCGGCCCTTTACCTGCCAGGCGTCGATGCTCTCCAGGCTGTAGAGGCTGGCCGCCCAGGTGAAGTCACCCGGATTGGCCTGCCACGACGCGCCCAGCCGGTACAGCGGGGCCAGCGTGGTGCCGGCGTTGCCGCGCTCCAGGAAACTGCCGTAGTTGGAGCTGGTACGGTCATCCAGCGAGAAGTACTGCTTGAACTGGCCGACGGTGAGCTTGCCGGCCTTGCCGAAGCTGCGCGCCAGGTACACGTCCTTGGCCTCAACGCGGTCGCCGGAGAAATCGGCTTCCAGCTTGTAGTCGACCACGAAGAACTTGCCGGAAACGTCAACCCAGGCGCGGCGGATCTCGGTGTCGTCCTTGTTCGGCGTACCCCGGTTGTCGTTGTCGAAGGTGGCGAAGTCCAGGTGCAGGCGGCCGCCCAGGGTGGCAGTGACCGGACGGTCGTCTTCGGCAGCGAAGGCCGGCGCCGACAGCGCAGCCAGGGCCATCATGGCGGCAGGACGCCGCCAGGCAATGCTCAATTCCACAAACCCTCCCAGGTGCACGCCAGGCGCGCGGCAATCGTGGGCACCGGACGGTGCGCGGCCGCAGTCTGTGTCGCGCAAGCTGTCATCGTCCTGTCAGCGGTTTGTGCGGTGCAGCGTAAAAGACGCCGCTGCGCTCGCCGGGCATGGCCCGGCGCTACTCTGCGACGATGCACCCGGTGGCGCCGAGCCACGCCCGGCGGAACAGGTCAGCATCGGTAGCGCCGGGCCATGCCCGGCGAGCGCAGCGGCGCCATGCGGTAGCATTCGTTTCCCCCCTCACGCCCCCGCCCATGCGCCTGCTGCTGGTCGAAGACAACCCGGACCTGGCCGATGCGATCATCCGTCGCATGCGGCGCAGCGGGCATGCCGTGGACTGGCAGGCCGATGGCCTGGCCGCCGCCAGCGTGCTGCGCTACCAGAGTTTCGACCTGGTGGTGCTGGACATCGGCCTGCCCAAGCTCGATGGCCTGCGCGTGCTGGCCGGCATGCGCGAGCGCGGCGACAGCACCCCGGTGCTGATGCTGACCGCGCGCGATGGCATCGAAGACCGTGTGCAGGCGCTGGATGTGGGCGCCGACGACTACCTGGGCAAGCCGTTCGATTTCCGCGAGTTCGAGGCACGCTGCCGCGTACTGCTGCGGCGTGCGCGAGGACAGGCCAGCGAAGTGGTGCAGATCGGCGGCTTCCAGTTCGATAATGCCGCGCACCGTGTCAGCCTCGATGGCGAGCCGATCGAACTGCCCAACCGCGAATACCGCCTGTTGGAAATCCTGGTCGGGCGCCTCGGCCAGGTGGTGGGCAAGGACGAGATCGGCAACGGCCTGTTCGGCTTTGATGACGAAGCAGGGCCGAACGCCATCGAACTGTATATCGGCCGCCTGCGCAGGAAGCTGGCAGGCGCGCCGCTGCGCATCACCACCGTGCGTGGCGTCGGCTATCTGCTTGAAGCCAGCGACGGCAGCAGCGACGCCGATGGCTGACGCACGCGCTGCGAACGCCGCACCGGGCTCGCTGCGGCGCACGCTGCTGCTGTACCTCGGCGCGCTGCTGGCGGTATTCGCGGTGGCGTTGTTGTTTGCTGCACGCGATTACGGCCAACGCGCGGCGAATCGCTCCTATGACCATCTGCTGGTGTCCTCGGCCCTGTCCATCGCCGATTCGGTGGCCTTGGTGGACGGCCAGTGGCAGGTCGATCTGCCCTATGCCGCGCTGGACCTGCTGGCAATGGCGCCGGAAGACCGCGTGTTCTACCGGGTCGCCGACAGCCGCGGCACCCTGATCACCGGCTACGGCGATCTTCCCGCGTCGCCGCGTCGGCCGGGCACGCAACCGCAGTTGTTCGATGCGGCCTACAGTGGCGAGACCGTGCGTTTCGTCGTGGTCGGCCGCAGCTTCGCCGCTGCTTCCGCGCAGGGCGAGGTGCAGGTGCAGGTGGGGCAGACCCGGCGTGCGCGCGAAGCGGTGGCGCAGGAACTGGTCAACCGCGCGCTGCTGGCGATCGGTGTGTTGTCGGGGTTGCTGCTGGCGCTGGTGGCCTTCGGCGTGCACCGCGCATTCCGGCCGCTGGTGCGGGTCGAGCGCGAACTGTCACGCCGCGAGCCGTCCGACCTGAAACCGCTGGATGCCCGCGTGCCACGCGAGATGGACCAGATGGTGGCAGCGCTGAACCGCTTCATGGAGCGCTTGTCCAGCAGCAATGAAACCCTGCGTGCGTTCATGGCCGAGGCCGCGCACCAGATGCGCACGCCGTTGGCCGCACTGCGCGCGCAGGCGCAGCTGGCGCTGGACGACGACGATCCGCAGGACATGCGGCGCAGCCTGCTGGCGATCGAGCGCAACGCGACCCACATGAGCCGCCTGCTCAACCAGCTGCTCAGCGATGCCAGCGTGATCCATCGATCGCATCTGCAGCGCTTCGCCACCGTGGACCTGGCCGAAACCGTGCACCAGGCGTTGCACGAAGCGTTGCCGCAGGCTGGGCCCGCCCCGCGCGTGCAACTGGCGATGACGGCCGAGCCGGTGCAGGTGCACGGTGACGCACTGCTGCTGCGCGAGGCGATCAAGAATCTGGTCGACAACGCGCTGAAGTACGGCGGCGACGGTCCCTTGCAGATCGCGCTGACCGCTGAGGGAGGTCAGGCCGTGCTGACCATCGCCGACCACGGCACGGGCATCGCCGCAGTGGATGCCGAACGCGTGTTCGAGCGTTTCGCGCGGGGCGAGGGCGCGCCCTCCGGCGGTGCCGGCCTCGGCCTGGCCATCGTCAAGCGGGTGGTCGACAGCCATGGTGGCCAGATCGATCTCAGCAATCGACCACAGGGCGGCCTGGTCGCCACCATCCGCCTGCCCCGGAGCAGCACATGATCCGCCTGTTCGCCGCCACTGTTGCCCTGCTGCTGGCCGTGCCGGCCCTCGCTGCGCCGGGCGACGTACGCCGCTTTCCCGCACAGGGCACCGCCACCGCACAGTTGCGCATCCACGGCACCACCGATATCGAGGTCTTCGCCGAGGTCATTGCCGACTACCAGCGGCTGCATCCGGGCAGCGAGGTGGTGTACGAAGACATCATCACCCAGGACCTGTACGCGCGTTACCTGCATGACCGCGCCGGACCTGCGTCGCCGGATCTGTTGATCTCCAGCGGCATGGACCTGCAGACCAAGCTGGTCAACGACGGTCATGCGTTGCCACACCGCTCGGCGCAGACCGAGGCACTGCCTGCATGGGCGCAGTGGCGTGGCGAGGCGTTCGGCATCAGTTACGAGCCGGTGGTGATGGTCTACAACACGCGCAGGCTGCCGGGCGCGAAAGTTCCGCACACGCGTCGACAACTGCTGGACCTGCTGCGTGCGGAAGGGGCGCCATTGCGCGGCAAGGTCGGTACCTACGATATCGAACGCAGCAGCGTGGGTTACCTGCTGGCGACCCAGGATGCCCAGCGCGGCAGCATCGCCGGCGCCCTGCTCGGTGCGCTGGGGGACAACGCGGTGGTGCGCGAGGAACGCACCGGCGTGCTGCTCGACCAGGTGGCCAGCGGCCAGCTGTCGCTGGTCTACAACGTACTGGGCTCGTATGCGCAGGCGCGTATCGACGCGGGCGCACCGCTGGCCATCGTCGAGCCGGAGGACTACACGCTGGTGGTGCTGCGTACCGCGGTGATTCCGCGCACCGGAGCGCACCCGCAGGAAGCGCGGCGCTTCCTCGATTACCTGCTGTCGCCACGCGGCCAGCAGGTGCTCGCGCGCGAGGCCCGGCTGCTGCCGATCGTGACCGGCAACGCGCGTGGCGACGACGCGCCCGGCCGCAGCCGTCGCCCGATCCAGCTCGGCCCCGGCCTGCTGGTCTACCTGGATGCGCTCAAGCGCCGCCAGTTCCTCGATGCCTGGCGCAGCAGCGTGGAGCCGGCGGGGCGCTGAGGCGGCGACCTGCCCGTACAATGGCGGCATGAGCGAATACACCATCCTGATCGCCGACGACCACCCGCTGCTGCGTTCGGCGGTGGTGCAGTCATTGCGGCAGAGCCTGCCGCTGGCGCAGGTGCGCGAGGTGGCCAGCGCCGAAGCATTGGCCGCGGCGCTGGATGCACAGCCCGATGTGGATCTGGTATTGCTGGACCTGACCATGCCCGGTGCACATGGGTTCTCCGCGCTGCTGCACGTTCGCGGTTCGCACCCGGACATCCCGGTGGTGATCCTGTCCTCCAACGATCATCCGCGGGTGATCCGCCGCGCGCAGCAGTTCGGCGCAGCCGGTTTCATCCCGAAGTCGGCCCCGGCCGAAACCATCGGTGAGGCGGTGCAGGCGGTACTCGATGGTGGCCTGTGGTTCCCGGCGATGGCCGCCGAGCGTTCCGAGGCCGACGCGCTGCTGGCCAGCCGTTTGGCGCAGCTCACGCCGCAGCAGTTCCGGGTACTGCTGTGCCTGGCCGACGGCCTGCTCAACAAGCAGATCGCCTATGAACTGGGCTTGGCCGAGAACACGGTGAAGGTGCATGTCACCGCGATCCTGAAGAAGCTTGAGTGCCACAGCCGCACACAGGCGGCGGTGCTGGTGAAGGCGCTGGAGCCGGAAGGGGATGCGCGCGCTGGGTTGGACGGCTGATCGCGGCACGATACTGACTCGTGTACTGAGTCGGTGTTGATTCAGTTCGCTTCCTCGATCAGTTTCCGTTGATTGAATTCAGTTCCGGATCGGTAGAGAACATGAATCTGTTCTCGTATCCCGCACCGATACCCTCAGATGCTTCCGCGTAGCTGTATGTGGGAGACGATCGGTCTGACGCCAGCCTCTGGCCCCATGCCTGGTGATCGGCATTGCTTCGGGCTCGAGCGATACCAATGCATATGCTAAGGCCGCACGCAAGGCGCTCAAGAACGGCGTTCTGATCCATTGCGCGCATGAGAGACGATCGATAGTGCCTGGCCAGGTCCTGCGCATCCGGGCTGGATGCTGCGTCGATGGTCATGCGATCGATTGCTTCATAGGTACTACGGCTGGACCGCAGAAGGTCTTCAGCAGTCTGGCTTGAGATGCCTCTGTTCTGCATGAATCCAGACTCGACCTGAAGGTACTCGGATGTGCGTTCCGTACGATTCCTGGCCGACACCGAAATGCGCTGATTCGATATAGTGCGGCCACGCGGGTTGGCTGATTCTGTTGTGTCTGGATGACGCTGGCTGATGCTGCCTTCTTCTGTAGTTCTCTGTTGATTCCCGTCTGCTTTCGATGATTTTCCATCGATGCATCCGCTGCAGCAAAGGCCGAGAAGCGCCGCCACGATCGGGCTGAAATATCTTGTGAATGCAGGAGGTACGGGAGAAACGGGCACGATCAATGCCTCTGGTCCGGCTGGCCGATTGGCCCGATCATGCAATTTTCTGATCTTCAGCAACGGTGGTAAGTAGGGCAATTGCTCGTCTGCTGTTCAGACTATGCCCATCCTCTATCCTTGGGCGATCGCTTTTCAGCCTCGTCTCAAAGAGCGGCCTATGGTCCTCGCATGGTGCAGCACCTTTACCCGCGATGCCGCAACAGCAACTGCGTCATCAATGCACGCAGCGCCGGTGGCCGCACGGGCTTGAGCAGGAAGCCCCAGCCGTTCTCGGCAGCATGCGCCTTCAGCGCATCATCGCGCTCGGCGGTTACCAGGATCACCGGCGGCCGCGCTTGCCATAGCGTGCACAGCGCTTCATACAGGTCCGGTCCGTGCCACTGCCCCATGCGCACGTCCAGCAGCAACAGCTGCGGCACGTTCAACGCACTGGCGATTTCCACCGCGCCCTGCGGGCCATCGGCAAGTTCCACATTGCAGCCCCAGCGTTCCAGCAGCGCACGGGTCGCTGCGCAGACGTGGGGGTCGTCATCAATGCTCCACACCCGACACTGCCGCAGCGGGCTGTCATCGGACGGTTCGGTCGCGATGACCGGCGCCGGCGGCGGTGCAATCACCTCGTCGGCGCGCCCGAGTGCCACGCTGACGGCGAATACGCTGCCCTTGCCCAGCGTGGAACGCAGACTGATGCGGTGGCCGAGCAGGCGGCCGATGCGCTCGACGATGGCCAGGCCCAGGCCGGCACCACGTTCCTGCTCCACGCCATCATTCAAGCGGCGGAATTCTTCGAAAATCTCGCCCTGCAGGCTTTCCGGAATGCCCGGACCCTGGTCATGCACCTCGATGCGTAGCTGGTCACCTGCACGCCGGCAGCCGATCAGCACGCGTCCACGTGGCGTGTAGCGCAGCGCATTGGACAGGAAGTTCTGCAGGATGCGCCGCAGCAGCGCTTCGTCGCTGACCACAACCGCGCGGGTGTCCACCCAGTCAAGCTGCAGGCCACGGCTCTGTGCGGCGATGCCGAACTCGCGCGCGAGGGTTTCCAGTAAAGGCGAAAGCGCAAAAGCGCGCACGCGGACCTGCAACGATCCCGATTCCAGCCGCGAGATATCCAGCAGGCTGTTGAGAATCGCATCCTGCGCCGCCAGCGCGGCATCGATATGGTCGCTGGTCTGCTGCTGTGCGGGGTCACTGAGCTTGCCACGCAGCACCGACACGAACATGCGCGCGGCGTTCAGCGGCTGCAGCAGATCGTGCACCGCCGAGGCAACGAAACGGGTCTTGTAGCGGTTGGCCTGTTCGGCTTCGCGGCGGGCTTCGTCCAGATCCTGCGTGCGCTCGGCTACGCGGTGTTCCAGCGCATCGGCCAGCGAGCGCAGTTCGCGTGCGGCATTCTTGTAGCTGGTGATGTCGGCATAGCTGGTGACGAAGCCACCGTCGGGCAGTGGATTGCCGCGGATCTCCAGCACCGTGCCGTCGTCCTTCTCGCTCTCGCGCATGTGCGGGCGACCGCTGCGCAGATGGGTCAGGCGGCGCTCGATGGCTTCGTCGATCGGGCCGGGGCCCAACAGCCCACGACGTGCGTTGAAACGGAACAGTTCCTCGATCGGACGGCCCACCCGCACCAGCCCCGCCGGGAAGCGGAACAGCTCCAGATAGCGCGAATTCCACGCGACCAGACGCTGTTCCTTGTCGATCACCACCACGCCCTGCGGCAGATGTTCAAGGCTGCGGCTCAAGCCAACGTCGGCGTCGGTGGCGGCTTCCAGCAGGCCGTCCTGGGCGGTGCGCAGCTCCTGCGCGTGCTGCTTGAGCAGGGTTTCCAGTTCGCGCCGGCTGCGCTGGCGATGCTTGGACAGACGCCGCCGTTGCTGCACGAACAGCACCAGGAATCCCAGCGCCAGCCATGCAGCGGCGCCGGCCACGGCCGCGCCCCGGCCAGCGCTGGTGGCGGCGCTCGCGTCATGCAGCAGATGCAGGCTCCAGTCTTCGTCGGGCAGCGCCAGGGTCTGCCACAGCATTGCCTGCGGCAGTGCCGGGTCGAGCAGGCGGACCATGCGGCCACCATCAGCCAGCACATCTTCGGTACGCACGCGCAGCGGTTGCAGCGAGCGATCGGCATACTGCCGCGCCGCGCGCATCTCGCTGCGCTCTGCAGCGCCGAGCGGGCGCAGCAGGCGGTAGCGCCAGGCATCGCGGTTGGCCAGGAACACCACGTCGTGGTTGTCGCTGGTCAGCACCACGTCCGGGCTGTTCAACCACTCCTGTTCCAGCGCGGACAGCTCGATCTTGATCACGATCACGCCGATGCGCTGGCTGTCGGCATCCAGGATGGCTTCGGACATGAAATAGCCGGGCACGCCGGTGGTCATGCCGATGCCGTAGAAACGACCACGGCCATGGGCCAGTGCTTGCTGGTAGTAGGGACGGTAGCTGTAATCCTCGCCGACGTTGCTGGTCGGCTGGTCCCAGTTGCTGGCGGCCACGGCCACGCCATCGCGGCCGACCAGCGTCAGCGTCGAGGTGCGGGTCACCTGGTTGGCGCGCTGCAGTTTGAGGTTCAGGCGCTGCCGCTCGGCGGGCGAGGGCGGTACCCGCAGTGCGTGCTGCAGGTCCGGATCCAGCGCCATCACCTGCGGCAGGGTGCCGAACCGGTCGATGCGCTGTTGCAGCCCCTGGCCATACAGCTGTAGCTGGCGCTGCACCTGTGCGCTTTCCGTGCCCAGGGCGCGACGCCAGGCGTAGTGGCCGGCGGCGACCGCGCACAGCACGGTGCCGGCCACCATCACCAGAACGGTCAGCAACTGCAGGCGGTGGCGGCTGAGCCAATACATGGCGGCAGTCTACGCAGGGCCGGCGGGCGCGGTGTACACGCCCGCCGGGATCTGACACGTGGAAGGGATCAGAAGTGCATCTGCGCGCGAAGTTCGAAGATCTCCGGGGTGCTGTGCACACCGCGACGGCTGGCGTCGACCTTCACGTAGTTGGCCTGGAACTTGAAGTGGCTGGTCAGGTACCAGTTCGCGCCCAGGGTCAGGTCATGCTGGCGGCCGCCGAGGATGCTGCCGTCGTCCAGGTCCAGGCGGCTGTAGCGGGCCACCAGTTCCACCGCGCCGTAGTCGTGCGCCGGCTTGATGTTGGCAACGGCGCCGGCGTTGTACGGGCGCGATTCGCCGGTCAGCACCCAGCTGGCCATCGCGTACTGGCCGTGGCCGGTGTAGTCGGGCTTGCCATCATTGCGGGTGACCGTCGCCTGCAGCGCTTCGGCCTGCAGCGAGAACGGACCGCGGATCCAGATACCTTCCAGGCCGGTGCGGCGGATCTGGTCGGCGGTGACCAGCGCGCCCGAATCGACCAGGCGGATGTCGGTCAGCCCGGCTTCCGGGCGGGCGCGCAGGCGCGCGCTGGCTTCATGATGCACGTCGCGGCCATCGTGGTAACCGCGCGGGTTTTCCTGCGAATAGGCCAGGCCCAGGTGGATCACATCGCCCGGTGCCTTTACCGGCGTCCACACCGCACGCACCGCCTGGGTGGTGCCGGGGTTGTCGCCCTGCAGGTCCTTGCCGCCATAGGCGCCGGCCTGCAGCAGGTACTGCGGACGCTCCAGCACCCATTCCACGCCGGTGCGGCGGCCTGCGTAGAACGCCTGCACGGGCAGCGCGGTTTCCAGGAAGCTGCCGGCGCGCGAGGAGGTGTTCGCATCCAGGCCGACCGGGGTCTTCATGTAGCCGAAGCGGAAGCGGCCGACATCGCGGCCGAAGAACGCCTTGCTCTCGAAGCGCACGAACACGTCCAGCCAGGTGTCGGCCTGGAAGTCGTAGTAGACCATCGCGTCGTACACGCCCTTCTTTTTCAGGGTCGCGCCGAATTCCTTGCGGCGCACCGCGTCGTCATCCTCGATGCCGCTGGCGGACGAGAAGTCGTTGTAGTCGTAGGCGATGTTGGCGGTAGCGGCCAGTTCGGTGCCGTCGCCGAAGGCGTACTTGGTCGGCCAGTTGTCGAAATCCGCAGCGGATGCGAAGGCGGGGAGGGCGGCCAGGGAAAGGGCCAGCAAGGTGGGAATCGGGCGCATGGGTGGTGCGGCTCTCTCGGATTGCGTGTGGACAGGACAACAACGGCCGCGATGGCCGGAACTTTCGCAATGACGCGCCCGGCCGTTCAGGTCAGGCCACCGGCGTCCCCGCGATCAGTGGGGCGGCGCCAGTGTAGGCAGTGCAGCCACCTGAACCGGGGGGCTAGTACCAATAGGTTATCTGCGCTGGCGTGCCCGGCGCGTACAAAGGCGTCCATTGGTCGCACCCCTGCGCCTGCAGTATCGGGGCGTGCGGTCAGTTTCCACGGTAACGGCTCCCGTGTATTTCCGGGGCCGTACGTGCCTGAAAACGCCCCTTCCGGAGTCCGCCATGCACATCCCGACCGCTGCACCGGTGCCCAGCAAGCCGTTGCCGCTCTACCGCCAGCTGTACTTCCAGGTGATCGTGGCGATCGTCCTGGGCGCTGTCCTCGGCCACTACGAACCGCTGATCGGCGAGAAGATGAAGCCGCTCGGCGATGCCTTCATCAACCTGGTGAAGATGATCATTGCCCCGGTGATCTTCCTGACCATCGTCACCGGCATCGCCGGCATGACCCACCTGCGCACGGTGGGCCGGGTGTTTGCCAAGGCCATGGCGTACTTCCTGTTCTTCTCCACGCTGGCGCTGATCGTCGGCATGATCGTGGCGCACGTGGTGCAGCCCGGCGCCGGCATGAACATCAACCCGGCCGAGCTGGACCAGACCGCGGTGCACAGCTATGTCGAGAAGTCGCACGACCTGACCCTGGTCGGCTTCCTGATGGACATCATCCCGAAGACCCTGATCAGCGCCTTCGTCGACGGCAACATCCTGCAGGTGCTGTTCGTGGCGGTGCTGTTCGGCATCGCGCTGGCCTCGGTGGGCGAGAAGGGCAAGCCGATCCAGAACTTCCTGGAAGCGCTGGTCGCCCCGGTGTTCAAGCTGGTGCACATTCTGATGAAGGCCGCGCCGATCGGTGCCTTCGGCGCCATCGCCTTCACCATCGGCAAGTACGGCGTCGGCTCGCTGGTCAACCTGGCCTGGCTGGTCGGCTCGTTCTACCTCACCGCCTTCCTGTTCGTTGCGGTGATCCTGGGCGTGGTCTGCCGCCTGTGTGGTTTCTCGGTGTTCAAGCTGGCCCGTTACCTGAAGGCCGAGCTGCTGCTGGTGCTGGGCACCTCGTCGTCGGAGTCGGCGCTGCCGTCGCTGATGGAGAAGATGGAGCGTGCCGGCTGCAGCAAGTCGGTGGTCGGCCTGGTGGTCCCCACCGGCTACTCGTTCAACCTGGACGGCACCAACATCTACATGACCCTGGCCGCGCTGTTCATCGCCCAGGCCACCAATACCGAACTGACCCTGGGCCACCAGATCGCCCTGCTGCTGGTCGCCATGCTCAGCTCCAAGGGCGCGGCCGGCGTCACCGGTGCCGGCTTCATCACCCTGGCCGCCACCCTGGCGGTGGTGCCGGAAGTGCCGGTGGCCGGCATGGCGCTGATCCTGGGCGTGGACCGCTTCATGAGCGAGTGCCGTTCGCTGACCAACTTCATCGGCAACGCGGTGGCCACGGTGGTGGTTTCGCGTTGGGAAGGTGCGCTGGACCGCGACCGCCTGAAGCTGGCGCTGGAGGGCCGCGAAAGCGAACTGCCGCCGCCGGTCGATGCCGTGCCGCTGGCAATGGCCGAGGCGCTGCCCGCCAAGGGCTGATCCGGGTGTGTGGTACTGCGGGGCCGGTCACGATAGTGGCACGGCCCCGCAGCGTTTCAAGGCGTCCCACGGTTGTCATCGCCAGCGCCGAAGCTGTGCTCTCATAACGTCGCATACGCCATGGAATTGTGCGATCGCAGCATCGCTGCGACAGCATAGCGACAGGTCCGACCGCTCCAACGGGGGTATGATCCCCTGTCCCTTCTGCCCATTCATGTAACCCACATCGATGTCCAACGAAGATTTCAAACAGGCCGCCCTCGATTACCACCGGATGTCTCCGCCCGGCAAGATCAAGGTTTCCGCTACCAAGCCCATGCTGACCCAGCGCGACCTGTCGCTGGCGTATTCGCCGGGCGTGGCGTACGCCTGTGAAGCGATCAAGGCCGACCCGCAGCAGGCCAGCGAGCTGACTGCCCGCGGCAACCTAGTGGCGGTGATCTCCAACGGCACCGCAGTGCTGGGCCTCGGCAACATCGGCGCGCTGGCCGGCAAGCCGGTGATGGAAGGCAAGGGCGTGCTGTTCCAGAAGTTCGCCGGCATCGATGTGTTCGACATCGAAGTGGACGAGAACGATCCGGACAAGCTGGTCGACATCATCGCCTCGCTGGAGCCGACCTTCGGCGGCATCAACCTGGAAGACATCAAGGCACCGGAGTGCTTCATCGTCGAGCGCAAGCTGCGCGAGCGCATGAAGATCCCGGTGTTCCATGACGACCAGCACGGTACGGCGATCATCGTCGGTGCCGCGGTGCTGAACGCCATGGCGATCACCGGCAAGAAGATCGAAGAAGTGAAGCTGGCGACCACGGGCATGGGCGCGGCCGGCATTTCCTGCGTGAACATGCTGGTGCAGCTGGGCCTGAAGCCGGAGAACATCCTTGCCTTCGACCGCGAAGGCGTGATCCATACCGGCCGTACCGACCTGGACCCGGAAAAGCAGCGCTATGCGCGCGACACCGACAAGCGCACCCTGGCCGAGATCGTCGACGGCGCGGACATCTTCCTGGGCCTGTCGGCACCGGGCATCCTGACCGCCGAGATGGTCAAGACGATGGCACCGGATCCGGTGATCTTCGCCCTGGCCAACCCGACCCCGGAAATCATGCCGGAACTGGTGCGCGCTGCGCGTCCGGACGCGATCATCGGTACCGGTCGTTCGGACTACCCGAACCAGGTCAACAACGTGCTGTGCTTCCCGTACCTGTTCCGCGGTGCGCTGGACGTCGGTGCGACCGCGATCAACGAGGAAATGAAGATCGCCTGCGTGCGTGCTATCGCCGCGCTGGCCCGTCGCGCCGCCACCGACATGGGCTCGGCCTATGGCGGTGAGACCCCGAGCTTCGGCCGCGAGTACCTGATTCCGCGTCCGTTCGACCGTCGCCTGCTGGTGGAGCTGTCGGCTGCCGTGGCCCAGGCCGCGATGGATTCGGGCGTGGCCGCACGTCCGATCGCCGACATGGAAGCCTACCGGCAGAAGCTGTCGCAGTTCGTCTACCGCACCAGCCTGATGATGAAGCCGGTCTACGACCGCGCGCGCAGCGACAAGCAGCGCGTGGTGTATGCCGAAGGCGAAGAGGAAGTGGTGCTGCAGGCGGTGCAGAACGTGGTCGATGACGGCCTGGCACATCCGATCCTGATCGGCCGCCCGGAAGTGATCGAATCGCGCATCGAACGCCTCGGCCTGCGCCTGAAGATCGGCGAGAACATTGAAGTCACCAACATCAATGACGACCCGCGCTTCAACGAATACTGGCAGTACTACCACGGCCTGACCGGCCGTCGTGGCGTCACCGTGGCCGCCGCCAAGAACCTGATGCGTTCACGCCCGACCCTGATCGCTGCGGTGATGGTCGCCCGTGGCGAAGCCGATGCGATGCTGACCGGCATCGTCGGCCGCTTCCACAAGAAGCTGGGTTACGTGCGCAGCGTGCTGCCGCTGGAATCGAAGGTCACCTCGACCTCGGCGATGACCGGCGTGATCAACCAGCAGGGCGTGTTCTTCTTCGTCGACACCCATGTGCAGGAAGACCCGACCGCAGAGCAGTTGTGCGAAGCGACCCTGCAGGCGGCGTACCGCATGAAGCTGTTCGGCGTCGAGCCGAAGGTGGCACTGCTGTCGCACTCCAACTTCGGCAGCCACGATTCGAAGGATGCGCTGAAGATGCGCCAGGTGCGCGAGCTGCTGCTCAAGCGCAACCCGCGTCTGAACGTGGACGGCGAAATGCAGGGCGACACCGCATGGGATGAAGCCCTGCGCCAGAAGCTGCTGCCGGGCTCGACCCTGCAGGGCCGTGCCAACCTGTTCGTGCTGCCGAACCTGGAAGCGGCCAACATCGCCTACAACCTGGTGCGCGTGTTCACCGATGGCGTGGCGATCGGCCCGATCCTGATGGGCGTCAACAAGCCGGTGCACATCCTGACCACCAGCGCGACCTCGCGCCGGATCCTGAACATGACCGCGATTGCCGCAGTCGATGCGCAGATCCGCAAACAGATCGAGGCGGAAAAGAAGGCATAAGCCTTCGTTCCGACGCGAGCTGCAGAAACGCGCCCTTCGGGGCGCGTTTCTGTTTCCGCCCCGCGGAAACGGTAGTGCCGGCCGCTGGCCGGCAACCACGCAGCCCGGCGCTACCGGAAAACTGCAGCCGCCCGGTAATCGCCCTGCAACCTCGCTGCGGCCCAATACGCCCACGCGGCCTGGCCGTGGGAAGGGACCGGACCGGCCTTCCCACCCTGGGCCCGACCAACTTTCCATGGGCGGAGCAGTGTCATGCGCAGTCGAGTGAGCAAGCGGTATTTCCAGCAGTTGTTCGCGCTGTACGCCGGCTTCGTGCAATCGCGTTGAAGGCCGGGGCGTCTCCCCGGCAACGTCGAACTTACCGCCGCTTCGCGCGTCGCGCAGGCGGCGGCGCAGGGGCGGGGGAGCGCGGCTTGGCGTACTCCGTCCACAGCGCCGGCAGGGTCTTGCCGGTGTGCTTCTGCCACAGCGCGGGTGCATAGCGCCCGTCGCGCAGATCCTTGTCCAGTGCCAGCACCAGTCCCGGGTGCGCCGCTTCGGCCCACTTCAGGAAAGCACCGGTTACCCGATAGCCACTTTCCACCGTCTGGCCCTGGCTCAGCTTGTCCGGCAACGCCCAGCCCGCAGCGGCATTGTTCATGCCGTAGCGATCGCGTGCGTAGTCGGCGATGCCCTCCACCAGCCAGCCCGGCACGCGCTTGTCGCCGTAGCTGGGGTAGCCCTGCACGATGTGCATTGCTTCGTGGGTCACCAGATCGATGTCATCCGGGTGCTGGGCCAGCCAGCCCGGATTGATGGTGATGGTGCTGGCCTTGTCCTTGTCGCCGACGAAGGCGACGCCGTTGTACGCCGGATCGATCACGATGCGCACTTCGTTCGGCGCGGCCGGGCGGAAGTCCGCACGCTCGCGCAGGTAGGCGAAGTAGAACGTATCGATGATGCGCTTGCGCACCGGCGCGGCCAGCGCACCGGCAGCATCCTGGTAATACAGCGTTACCCCGTCACGGCTGACCTGGCCATCGAAGGCCTGGGTCTGCGGCTGTGCCTGGCTGAGGCTTGGAAATACAAGGGCGGCAAGAGCGAGGGGGAGGAAACGTAGGCGCATGGACGTCATTGTAGGGGGGAGGGCGCCAACAGTTCGATCTCGGCCAGCTGCAGGCGCCCCGGCGCAGCCAGGCGCAGACGGTACTCGGCGTAGCGTGAGGGTGAGGCGATACGGAACGGGCGGGTCTGCCGCGCCGAGGTGAAATCTTCGCCGCGGCGCTGGTCCAGTGTTACCCAGCGCCCGTTGCCGGTACGTGCTTCCAGTGTCCATTCGCCGCCGCGGATAGCGCCGTCACCGCTGGTCAGCGTGTACATCGTCGGCACGCCATCGCCCACGTGGCTCAGCGCGATGGTCGCGCCACCGCCCAGCGGCACCGCAGTGTTGGCATCGTCGTCGATCAGCGCGGGCAGGGCACGGCCATCAGCCAGTGCGGCCTGCGCGCCATTGCCGAGCAGATCGTGCAGCAGTTGCGGTCGTTGGCCACGCGCGGTCAGCGAGCGCGGCACATCATCCACGCCGCTGCCCCAGCGTGACGGCTGCGGGCCCATCACGAAGTCAAGGGTCGCACCCTTGGCGATCACCTCGTGCGGAACCCAGGTCTTCGTCCACGGCTTGCCGTTGATTTTCAGCGACTGCACGTACACGTTCTCACGCGAATTCTGCGCTGCATTGACGGTCAATACCGCGCCGCCCTGCAGCTCAACGCGCGCATGCTGGAACGCCGGCGAACCTATCGCGTACTCCGGCGCACCCATGCGCAGCGGATACAGGCCCAGCGAGGCCAGCACGTACCACGCCGAGGTCTCGCCGTTGTCCTCGTCGCCCGGATAGCCCTGGCCGATCTCGCTGCCGACGTACAGCCGCGACAGGATCTGGCGCACATGCTGCTGGGTCTTCCACGGCTGTCCGGCATACAGGTACATCCACGGGATGTGGTGTGCCGGCTGGTTGCTGTGCGCGTACATGCCCATGCGCACATCGCGCGCTTCGGTCATCTCGTGGATGGTGCCGCCGTAGGAGCCGGCGAATGCGGCGTCGGCGGTTTCCGGCGTGGCGAAGAAGGTGTCGAGCTTGGCGGCCAGCTTGTCGCGGCCACCGTACAGCGCGGCCAGGCCTTCGCCATCGTGTGCGGCGGTGAAGGCGAACGTCCAGCCATTGGATTCGGTGTAGTCGTGGCCCCACACGCGCGGGTCGTAATCCTTGGCCTGCAGGCGCCAGCTGCCATCGGCCTTGCGGCCCTGGAAGAAGCCGGCGGCCGGGTCGAACATCGTGGCGTAGCTGGCGGCGCGGTAGCGGAAGTAGTCGGCTTCAGTGGCGTAGCGTTCGCGCGCGGCGGCCGTGCCTGCACGCTTGGCCAGCGCTTCGGCCATGTTGGCGATGCCGAAGTCATTGAGCGCACCTTCCATCGTCCATGACATGCCTTCATGCACGTCGGCGCTGGCATAGCCGCGGAACGTCGAACGCTCCATGCCCTTGCGGCCGACGTGGCGGTCCGGCGGCACCACGGTGGCGTTCTTCAGCGCTGCGGCATAGGCCTCTTCCGGATCGAAGCCACCGATGCCCTTCAGCCACGCATCGGCGAAGGCCACATCCGAGCTGGTGCCGACCATCAGGTCCGCGTAGCCGGGCGAGGACCAGCGCGCGATCCAGCCACCGGCGCGGTACTGTTCGATGAAGCCCTGTACCAGCTGCCCGGCATCTTCCGGGGTGAACAGCGTATACGCCGGCCAGGTGGTGCGGAATGTGTCCCAGAAGCCGTTGTTGACGAAGACCTTGCCGTCGCGCACCGGTGCGAAGCTGCGCGTCGCGCTGCCGTCGGTGTTGTCATCGGCGGCGCTGGCCTGGCTGGCATAGCGCCAGTCAGGAGCGGCGGCGGTGCCCGCATTCTCGTGGCCGGAATTGGGGTACAGGTACAGCCGGTACAGGCTGGAGTACAGCGTGGTCTTCTGGTCGTCGCTGGCGTTGCCGATGTCGAAGCGGGCCAGGCGCGCGTCCCACGCATCCTGTGCACGCCCGGCCACGCTTTCCAGCGTATCGGCGGCGCTGATTTCCAGCGCCAGGTTGTGGCGCGCCTGATCGATGGAGATCAGCGAGGTGGCGATGCGCATCGTCACCCGTTGCTCGCTGCCTGCGTCGAACTTGATGTAGCCGGTCGGGCGGCCGGTACCGATCTGCCCGCTGCTGCGCCACGGCTTGTCGAAGCTGGCCACTACATACATGCGGGTGGCGCCGTTGGACAGGCCGCTGCGGGTATCGGTGTAGCCGGACAACGTCTGCGTGGCGGCGTCGAGGGTCAGCCCACCGCGCGCATCGACGTTGTCGAACAGCAGGTTGGCGTCGCCGCCTGCGGGGAAATCGAAGCGGAACAGCGCGGCGTGGTCGGTGGGGGCGATGGACGCGGCGATGCCGTTGTCGAAGCGCACGTCGTAGCGATACGGGCGCGCGCTTTCCTGCGCGCGGTCGAAGGACAATGCCCGCTTGCTGCGATCAGCTTCAGGCACACCGCGCGTGGCGGAGGGCATCACCTGGAAGGTCTGGCGGTCACCCATCCACGGGCTGGGCTGGTGGCTCAGGGCAAGCGCCTGCAGCTGCGGCCGGTTCCTGGCATCGTTCTGCTCGTTCCAGCGGTACAGCCAGTTCAGCGCGCCGGCATCGGTCACCGGCGTCCAGAAGTTGAAGCCGTGGGGTACCGCAGTGGCCGGGAAGTTGTTGCCGCGCGAGAAGGTGCCGTTGGCCTGGGTGCCGCGCGTGGTCAGTACCCAGTCGGAGACGCGCTGCGGCGCCTGCCGTGGCTGCACGTCCAGGCGCACGTCGTCGATCCAGCCCGACACAGGGGCGCCATTTGCGCTGGCCACCTCGAGCTCGATGGCCAGCACGCGGCGGCCCTCCAACGCGGGTACATCGCCCAGGCGCACCGCCTTGCGCGCCCACTGCTGCGGATACAGCGTCTTCGACTCGCCCTGCGCCTGTGCGCCCAGCGCCACGCCGTGCTGGTCGCGCGCGCCGCTGGCGGATACGCGGCTGCCATCGTCCAGCAGCAGGTCCAGCGAGACATAGGTGGAGGCCACGGTGTCCTTGCCGACGATCTCCGGCAGTACCAGCCAGGACAGCGTGGTGTCGGCGTCGATGGGCAGATCGGTCCTGAACAGTTCGCGGCGCGCCTGGCCGCCATTGGCGCTGTAGTGCAACGCGTGCAGGCCGCTGTAGCCGACGTTGCGCTTGGCCGCGTAAGGCGCGCCAGGGCCGCTGCCGACCTCGACGGACAGCGCGCCAGCGGATCTGGCCGGTGCCGGCTCGCCTGGCTCGAAGGAGGTCTGCAGCCCTTGCGCCAGCACCGGTGTCGCAGTGGTCGCACAGGCCAGGGCCAGGGCGAGCGGAAGCAGGGCGCGGCGTGGATCGGACAGGGTCATGCAGGGTCTCCCGGTAGGGCAGGCGGCAGGCAGAACCCGCATCGGCGAACACCACGGACAGCATCGCCCGCCCGCCACGTGGCAGTCGGGAGGCGATGCAGGTCCGGTGGGGGGCGGGCCATGCGATCGGGTCAGGAATGGATCGGACCCGATGCTGCAACAGCTGGCAGCGGCCTGACAAGTGCCATTTAGTTCGATCCAAATGCGGGAAATTCGAACGAAGATCGGTTCTGCACGGAACTGACTGGTGCGCTTGGGGATTTCCTGCCGCCGAGACTCGGCGCCGCCGCCGGGGAGCGGGCAGGGCGGGTGCATGGCGGGGCCAGGGCGTGGGGGTAAAGCTGGCCGCCGCGCGCAGCGGCCACGCAGCGCACGGTGTTCGCCGGGCCCAGATGCTAGAATCGCAGGCCTCGCAATCCGTTCATCGACATCCGCCATGAGCCATACCGCCACCGCGCCCGCCAACGCCGAAAAGCGCTACACCGTGCACCGCAGCGATCTGCCGCTGAGCTGCCCGACTCCGGAAATGGCGCTGTGGAACTCGCATCCGCGGGTGTACCTGCCGATCGAAGACGAACCCAACGGGCAAGCGCAGTGTGCTTACTGCGGCGCCGTGTTCGTGCTGGCCGACTAAGCGGCCGCCCCCTCGATGCGCCGATTGACCGTGGTGCAGTTGCTGCCGGCGCTGCACTCCGGTGGCGTCGAGCGCTCGACCCTTGAAATCGCCGCGGCCCTGGTCGCTGCCGGCCATCGCGCGCTGGTGGTGTCGGCCGGCGGTCGCCTGGTGCAGCCGCTGCTCGACAGCGGTGCCGAGCACCTGACCCTGGATATCGGCCGCAAGTCGCTGCTGACGCTGCGGCATCTGCCCACCTTGCGCCGCCTGTTCACTGAAGTGGGCGCCGACATCGTCCATGCCCGATCGCGCCTGCCTGCGTGGCTGGGGTTGTATGCGATCCGTGCGATGCAGCCGGCGCAGCGCCCGCATTGGGTCACTACCGTGCATGGGCTGAATTCGCCCAGCCGCTACAGCGCGGTGATGACCAGCGGCGAACGCGTGATCTGTGTATCCAACAGCGTGCGCGACTACGTGCATACGCATTACCCGACGGTGCCGCACGCCAGGCTGCAGGTGATCCCGCGTGGGGTGGATGTCAGCCAGTTCCCGCGTGTGGCACGCGCCGATCGACGGCCTCGGCTGGCGCTGGCGGCGGACTATCCCTGGCTGTCCCAGGTCGATGGACCGCTGTTGCTGCTGCCCGGTCGCGGCACCCGGCTGAAAGGCCACGCCCACGCGCTGCAGCTGCTGGCCGATGTCCGTGCAACAGGCGTGCCGGCACAGCTGTGGATGCTGGGCACCGACGAGCCTGGCCGGGAAGCCTATGTGGTAGAGCTGCGTAGGCAGGCAGACCTGCTTGGTGTGACCGGGGCCGTGCACATCAGCACGCCGACCGCGCGCATCGCCCAGGCCTACGCCGCCAGCGATCTGGTGCTGCAGCTATCGGACAAGCCGGAAGCCTTCGGCCGCACCGTGGTCGAAGCGTTGTCGGTCGGCAGGCCGGTGCTGGGCTGGGACCACGGCGGCGTCGGCGAACTGCTGCAGCAACTGCAGCCCAGTGGCGCCGTGCCGCTGGGGAATGCGCGGCTGCTGGGTGAACGTGCGCTGGCCCTGCTGGCACAGCCACCGTCCTTGCCGACCCGCATCCCGTTTACCCTGCAGGCCATGCAGCGCGATACCCTCCGCCTTTATGCCGACCTCGCTGGCTGACGCCGCGCCGACCCTGCGCGACGAGCGCGCCGGACGCTGGGCGCCCTGGTGGGTGCTGGCCTACGTCGCGTTGTGGCCGCTGCCAGGCATCGCCGAAACGGTGCTGGGCCTGGGGGCCTTGTACGCCGCGGCACGCATGGTCATCCGCCGGGTGCAGCATCGACCGCATCTGCTGAGCCCGGCAGCGTGGGCGCTGACATCGATTCTTTTCCTTGGCTACTGGTTGCCACAGGCGTTCTCGGCCTTCGATGCCGTCGACCCGTCGGCGTCGTGGACCAAGGCGGCGGCCGGGCTGCGCTACCTGCCTTTCATGTGGCTGGTGGCGATCGCCGTGGCCACCCCGCAGCGGCGGCGCTTGACCGTGGGCGGACTGGCGGTGATCACCGGGCTGTGGACGCTCGATGCGCTGGTGCAGGCACTGGCAGGCACCAGCCCATGGTTCTGGTCGCTGCAGCAGATCAAGCTGGCCATCAGCGGCCACGCGTTATGCCCGGCTGAAGAAGCCGCGCTGGCTGATCGTCTCAGCGGGGCGCTTGGGCCGTGCAACCTGAAGTTCGGCCAGGTGCTGGCCAGTCTTTCGCCGTTCCTGTTGTTGCCGGTGGCGCGCCGTTTCGGCAATGCGGGCTGGTTGCTGGCCGCTGCTGCGGTGGGTGTGGTGCTGCTGCTGGCCGGCTCGCGTGCCTCATGGATCACCTTCGGGCTGGTGGTTGTCTACAGTGGCGTGCGCCAACTGGGGTGGAAGCGGCTGGGCCTGCTCGCGCTGGTGGGTGTTCTCTCGGCGGGCGTACTGACTGCCAGCGTGCCGCAGCTGCGAGAGCGTGTAGCGCGCACGGCAATGGCCTGGGAGGGGGGCGAGGACGGGGTCGAACAGGCACTGTCCGGTCGTACCCGCATCTGGAACGCGGCGGCCTGCATGATCGAAGCGCATCCGATCAATGGTGTTGGCGCGCGTGGCTTCCGCGATGCCTATCCCCATTGCGTTGCGGATGAAGGGCCGGCGGTGTGGGGCAGGATGCCGGCACTGCACGCCCATCAGATCGTGCTGGAAATCCTTGCCGAAACCGGTGTGCTGGGTCTGTTGCTGTGGCTGGCGGCGGTGGCGCAGGCATGGCGTGCATGGCGTTTCGCCCCGGCAGCGGCGCGCGAGCGTGCACGGCCGGCGATGCTGGCATTGGCAGTTACCGTGTTCCCGCTCAATACCCACCTGGCGTTCTATTCCGCGTTCTGGGGCGGCCTGACCGTGCTGTTGGCCGCGCTGTTCGTCGGCACGTTGCTGGCGCGCGAACCGGACGATCTGCCGCGCGCCGCGTAGTGTCCGTATCCACGCATGGCGTGGATCTACGGGATTGCGCGGGGCGGGGGCGTATCCACGCATGGCGTGGATCTACCGGGGATGCCGATCAGTAGATCCACGCCATGCGTGGATGGGCTTTCCCCTGAACATTGGCCGTCGTCGCGGCTTTTCCCGACCTGGCGCAAGGCGGTCCGCCAATGCACGCAGGGTCCCGCAACCCGCAGTCTGGTTCCATGGCCAGCCCCAGACTCCGTTACGGTCGCTACTCCCGATCCGGCAACGTGTACTCACTGACCACGGCGACCCACGGCCGTGCCCCCTTGTTCGCCGATGCCGCCAACGTGGTGGTCCTGGTCGATACCCTGCGTTTCATTGAACGCAATGGCTTCAGCGACAGTCTCGCCTGGGTGGTAATGCCCGACCACCTGCACTGGCTGATGGAGCTGCAGAAGGGAACGCTGGCCCAGTGCATGGCACTGCTCAAATCACGCAGCAGTCGGCTGCTGAACCGGCAACTGGTACGGAACGGGCCGCTCTGGCAGCACGGCTACCACGACCATGCGGTACGCACCGATGAATCCCTTCATGACAAGGCGATGTACATCCTGGCCAATCCGGTGCGGGCCGGACTGGCCGGCGAGTTGGGGGAATACCCCCACGCCTGGTGTCGTTGGCCGTTGTAGATTTCGGTATCGGAACGGAGAGCATCCACGCATGGCGTGGATCTACTGGAGTGCGCGGGACGATGGTCGTGTCTGCTCAGTAGATCCACGCCATGCGTGGATGGAGCGTTTCCGACCGCCCGCCATATCACCGCCATATCACTTGTAGAAATCGCTGCGCCCACCGGGCTGGCGCTTGAAGCGGCGGTGGATCCACAGGTACTGGTCCGGCGCCTCGCGCACCATCTGTTCGATGGCCTGGTTGACCCGAGCGGTATCGGCCTCGACATCTTCGCTGGGGAAGTTCTCCAGCGGCGCGCCAATCTTCAGGAAGTACTTCCCGCCTTCGCGGCGATGGAAGTAGGGGATGACCGCGCAACCGGTCATCCGCGCCAGCTGGTGGGTCGCGGTGATGGTGGATGCGGTGTGGCCGAAGAACGGCACGAACACGGTGTCCTTGCCACGCATGTCCTGGTCGGGCGCGTACCAGAGGAAACCGCCCTTCTTCAGGTGGCGCACCGTCGCGCGGATGTCCTCGTTGGCGTACATCGCCTTGGCGTAGCGCAGGCGGCCGAATTTCACCGCCCACTCGTACACCGGGTTCTTGTGCTTGCGGTACATGCCGGACAGGTCGACGTGGTCGCACAGCAGGCGGCCGCACATCTCCAGGGTCATGAAGTGGCCCGAGACCAGCAGCACGCCGCGGCCTTCGGCCTGCATCTGCTTGAGGTGTTCCAGCCCTTCGATGTGCACCTGCGGGCGGATGCTGTCGATGCTGCCCCACCAGGAGCGCGCGCATTCAAAGATGCCCACGCCCAATGCATCGAAGCTGTCGCGCACCAGGCGCTTGCGCCAGGCCTCGTCCTTCTCTGGGAAGCACAGCTTGAGGTTGACCTCGGCGGCATGGCGGCGGCTGCCGGCCAGGCGCCAGGCGATGGAGCCGACCCCGCGGCCGAGCGCGCGCTGCAGCATCCACGGCAGCCGGGCGATCCCGAAGGCAGTGAACATGACGGCAAACATCGGCCAGTTGCGTGGATCACGCAGCGACGGACGGACGGCGGTGGTGGCATCGGACATGCCGTCATTCTACCAACCCGGCCGCGTGTCTTTCCCGGGGGGCTCCCGTATCCTTGCCGCATGCGTAAAGACCCTGTCGAATGGATCCTGCGTGGCCTGTACTCGGCCGTGCTGTACCTCCTGCTGCCGATCACCGTGTACCACCTGGTCTGGCGCGGCTTCCGGGTCCGTGAATACTTCCGGCGCTGGGATGAACGCTATGCGTCTTATCCGCAGCCGACAGGCCAGCCGCGGGTCTGGCTGCATGCGGTCTCGGTGGGCGAGGTCAACGCCGCCGCGCCGCTGGTCAACGCGCTGCGCGAGCAGCGGCCGGACATCCGCTGGGTCATCACCACCATCACCCCGACCGGCTCGGAACGGGTGCGCGCGCTGTGGGGCGATGCGCTCGACCACGTGTACCTGCCGTACGACGTGCCGGGCAGCGTCAACCGCTTCCTCGGCCACTTCCAGCCCAGCCTGGCGCTGATCCTGGAAACCGAGCTGTGGCCGAACATGCTGTTCGGCTGCCGCGACCGTCGCATTCCGGTCTACATCCTCAATGCGCGCCTGTCGGCACGGTCGCTGCGCGGCTACCGGGTGCTGGCGGCGTTGATCCGGCGTGCGCTGCGCACGGTCACCTGTGTGGCTGCACAGTCACAGGATGACGCCGCACGCTTCGTGCAGCTGGGCGCGGCGCCGGAACAGGTGCAGGCGCTGGGCAACCTGAAGTTCGACATCGCCACGCCGGACGTGCAGCCCTTCATCGAACAGTTCCATGCCCACGTGCCGGCTACGCGCCCGGTGTGGATCGCGGCCAGTACGCATGATGGCGAAGAGCAGGCGGTGATCGACCTGCACCGCCGTCTGCGCCAGCAGCACCCGGACCTGCTGCTGCTGTGGGCGCCGCGGCATCCCGAGCGCTTTCCCAAGGTGGAGGCGCTGGCCCGCGAGCAGGGCTGGAGCGTGGCGACGCGGCGCGCGCAGCAGTGGCCTGGGGCCGGCAGCGATGTCTTCGTCATCGACACGCTGGGCGAACTGATGCCGTTCTACGGCTGTGCCCAGGTTGCCTTCGTCGGTGGCAGCCTGCAGGCCATCGGCGGCCACAACCTGCTGGAGCCTGCGGCAATGGGCACTGCAGCGGTGACCGGCCCGCACCTGCACAACTTTGCCGAGATCTCGCGGCGCATGCGTGAAGCCGGCGCACTGCTGATCGGCGAGGACGCGCAGGCGGTGGGCGATCTGCTGCTGCACCTGCTCGATGACGCGCAGGCGCGTGAGGACATGGCCCGCGCCGGTTGCACGCTGGTCAGCAACGGGCGCGGCGCGCTGCAGCGGACCCTGCAGCTGGTGGCTCCGCACCTGCCGCCACCGCTGGCCTGAAACCCTGTCTGTCGCCGTCAGGTGTCTCAAGGCCGACCCGGCCTTGGCTCTGTCGTGATCGCCTGCATCAAGCCTGCTTGATGGCGTTGAAAGTGTCGTAGCCGGACCGCTCCCACCGCTCGCGGCGTGCAAGCTGTCACATCATCGTGGCTACGGCGCAGATTCCGATTCCGCCTACCGCGTCAGGCTGCCAGCCTGTTGTCGACCACGCTTGGGCGACATCAAGGGAGCTTTGAATGATCGGCGACAACGGAAGCGCACAGCAGCCCAGCGAGAAGACCGGGGGGCTGGGCACCGACCATCTGCTGGTGGTGGCGCTGACCCTGCTGTTGGGTGGCAGCGTTGTCGCCCTGGTCGGCCAGCACACGGCGGCGCAGGCGGGGCCCGCCATTGTTCTCAGTCTGTTGCTGGCGGCGCTGGGTGCGGTGCCGATGTTGTATTGCCTTCGCATGGCGATGCGGCGTCTACCGAATCCTTCAGGTCTGCATCGTCTGCTGCGTGCCGCCTGGGGCAAGCTGTTTGCGGATGTACTGGTGATCGCCCTGCTGTTGGAGCTGACGGCGACCACCGCAGGCCTGGCGCAATCGATGGCGCGCCATCTGTACGCAGCCGCTGAGGTCATCGATGCGGCTCCCGCGCAGTGGGTGCCATTGCCGCTGGCGGCTTCGATCATGGTGTTGCTGCTGGGGGCCGCCATTGCAGTGCTGCGGACGCCGCGCGTGCTGTTGTTGGCCAGTGCACTGCTGACAGTGAAGCTGGGCGTTGGCCTGCTGCTGTTGTTGCTGGCAGCACGCCATGTGCACTACGCGCATTGGATTCCATGGCTGCCATCGGCTACCGCGCCCTATCGCTTCGGGCTGGGCGGCGTGCTTGCAGCTGGCGTGGCATTGCTCGGTGTGCTGCTCGGTGCAGGCTTGCTGGCAGGGTTTGCCGGAGGGGTGCCGCACCCTCGTTCGCAGGTTTCCAGAGCTGCCGGCGCAGCAGTGCTGATGGCGATGCTGTGGCTGATGGTATTGGCTGCGCTGCAGTCCGGCCTGGTCGAATTTTCTGCGCTGGCCAGCACTCGACCGCTGTCGGTGGCATTGCAGGGTGTGCCGCAGCTGCAATGGTTGCTGCCACTGTTGCCGTTGGCGGGCGGTGCGGGGCTGGCGGCCCTGCAATTGGTATCGCTGCTGTTGGCCGCGCGGTTGGGGTTGGAGGTCTGGCCACCGGAACCCGGCGACGCGCGTACCCATGCGCATCTGCGGGTGACGCTTACGCTGACTGTGCTGGCCGTCGCTCTGGCGCTGTTGATGCCGGAGGGCTGGCTTCCACAGCTGCCGGGGCCTGCTGGCCTGCTGGTACTGGCCGCCGTATGCCTCGGCGTTGCCCGCAGCCAATGGCAGGCGCGGGCGGCGGCCGGCGAACGGCGGCGCATCCCGATGCTGCTCGCACCTGTAGCGACCGCGCTGTGTCTGTTTCCGGCCGTCACGTCCCGCTTGTTCGTACCGGTGCTGGTGGTGCTGGCGGTCGTGCTGGCAGGCGTCCTGATGCGTCGACATGCGGGGCGTTCGCGCTAGTACCATGCGCGGCGGCAGCCATCTGCAATCAATAAAAAAGCCACCCTTACGGGTGGCTTTCTGATCAGACGGGTAACGCCGACTCAGTTCGTGGTCGTGGACGGGTTGCCCGCGTCCTGGGTCAGCAGGCGGTTGATGTCCTGCAGTTCGGCGACATCCAGGCCACCCACGGCCTGGCTCAGTAGCAGGCGGTTCTGCAGGAAGTTGTAGCGGGCCTGCGCGTAATCCAGCTGCGCGGAGAACAGGATGCGCTGGTTCTGGATCACGTCCAGCACCGTGCGGGTGCCCACTTCCAGGCCGACCTGCGAGGCATCGTAGGCGCTCTGCGCGGAAACCACGGCCAGGCGACGGGCTTCCACTTCGCTGATGCCCTGCACCAGGGTCTGGTAGGCATTGCGCGTGTTACGGTCCAGCGCGCGCTTCTGCTGCTCGAAACCATCCTGGGCGATGTCACGCTGGGCCAGCGCCTGACGCACGCCGGACTGGGTGGCGCCGCCGGAGAAGATCGGCACGCTCAGGGTCAGGCCGATGCTGTTGGTGCGTGCATCGGGCGAGAGCGAACCGGCACCGACGCTGTCGCCCCAGGTTGCACTCTTGCCCCAGCTGCCGCCGAGCGACAGGGTCGGGTAGTGGCCGCCGCGGGCGGCCTGCACGCCGGCTTCGGCGGCACCGACCTTCAGCTCCTGCGCCTTCAGCGCCGGATTCTGCGTGGTCGCCTGCTGCACCAGCTGGTCCAGGTTGCCGCGGTTGGCCGGCACTTCCGGACGGAAGTCGGCTGGCAGGCCCTTCAGGTTGACCACCGGCTGGCCGGTCAGTTCGGTCAGGGCCTGGTAGTTGTCGGCCAAGGTGTTCTGCGCAACGATGGTGTTGGCGCGCGCCTGGTCGTACTGGGCGCGGGCCTCGTGCACGTCGGTGATCGGCGCCAGGCCCACTTCCAGGCGCTTGTCGGCGAAGTCGAACTGCTTCTTCGCGGCCGCTTCATTGGTCTGTGCGGCGTTCAGCGATTCGATCGCCACCAGCACGTTGAAGTAGGCCGCCGAGGTGCGCACGATCAGGTTGTCGTTGGCCGAATCGAGGGTGAAATCAGCCGCCTTGCTCAGCTCGCGCTGCGAACGCAGGTTGTTGATCTGGGTCCAGTTGAACAGCGTCTGCGAACCGTCGATCGTGTAGTTGCGGCGCTTGCTGGTGACCGTGCCGGAGTTGGCGTCATGGTCGGCTTCGGTGCGGGTGCGGCTCAACTGGGCCTGGCCATTGATCTGCGGCAGCAGGGCAGCACGCGCCTGCACGGCGCCTTCCTTGTCGTACAGCCGGGTGGATTCGGCGGCGGACAGCTGCGGGTCACCATTGCGCGCCATTTCATAGACCTGCAGCAGGTCGGCGGCATGGGCGGACAACGGCAGCAGGGCAGTGGCCAGCGCAACAGCGAGGGATCGGCGGATCATTGCGGCTTCCTTGGACTCAGAGGTGGAACTGGGGGGCCGGGGCGGCACCACGCAGGTAATCGATATCGGTCTCGAACAGCGACTCGGTGCTGCCATCGGCCTTCACCAGCAGCGCTTCCATCGCCGGCGAACGGCCCTGGATGACATACAGGCGACCACCCGGACGCAACCACGAAGCAAACTGTGACGGCACCACGTCGACGGCGCCAGTGACACAGATCACGTCGAAGCGGCGCTCTGTCTGCCAAGCCAGGCCATCGGCCACTTCCACGCGCACGTTGGTGCCCAGGCCAGTGGCATCCAGGCGGGCGCGCGCAGCGGCGGCCAGTTCCGGATCGATTTCCAGGCTCAGCACGTCGCGCGCCAGCGCGCCGATGCAGGCCGACAGGAAGCCGCTGCCGGTGCCGATTTCCAGCACTTCGTCACCCGGCTGCAGATCCAGTGCCTGCAGGGTACGACCCTCGATGACCGGCTTCATCATCTTCTGGCCGTTGCCGATCGGCAGTTCGACATCGGCATAGGCCAGCGCCCGGTGTGCGTCGGCGACGAAGGCCTCGCGCGGCAGGCGGGCCAGGACGTCGAGCACCTTGATGTCCAGCACGTCCCAGGGACGGATCTGCTGTTCCACCATCAGTTCGCGGGCGTGGGCGTAATCAATCGTCATGAGGTTCAAATCCAGCGCAGTGGGCCGGCCATTTTACCGGTGCCGGAGGCCGGCGGCGCGCCCAGAGCATCAGCTGCGGGGTGGCCGGGGTCGCAGTGCCGGAAGTCATCGCGACCTCCGGTTCGTTCAGTTTTGGTTATCCAGCGGTTCCGGCCTCTCGCGGGGCGTAGGCGCGCAGGAAGAAATCCACGCTGGCCGCCACGTGGAGCGCAGCATCGGTCTCGACGGGTGACAGTGGCATGCCGCACATCATATGCATGTGCACTTCGCCCTTCACCAGGGTCAGGAACTGCTGGCCTGCGATGTAGCAGTCGGGGATGTCCAGTTCGCCGCGCTCGGCACGCAAGCGCATGAAGTCGGCCAGCGCCTCGCAGGTGCGTTGGGGCCCGGCCTGCCAGAACAGTTCGCGCAGGCGCTCGTCGGTCTCCGGGGCCATCATCACCCGCTGGATCGACAGGGCTGCGTCGGAGGTGATCATCTCGAAGAACGCCATGCCGATGCCCAGCAACTGGTCGCGCAGGGGGCCTTCCACGTCGGCCACGAACAGCGCGTCGGGCAGCATCTCGATGCACTTGGACTGCACAGCTTCGGAGAACAGGGTCTCTTTGTCGCCGAAATGGCTGTATACGGTCAGCTTCGAGACGCCGGCCTGGGCCGCGATGCTGTCCATGCTCACGCCGCTGTAGCCCTGTTCGATGAACAGTGTCTTGGCTGCCTCGAGTATCGCCGCGCGCTTGCCCAGATCCTTGGGGCGCCCGGGACCGGCAGCCTTGGCGGCGGGCTTGGCCGACGGCTTTCGGGAAGTGGGAGAACTCATTCCGCTAATACTAGACCAAGCGGTTCGATATTTATACTATACCGGTTGGTTCACTAATGTCCGCGTTGCAACAGTATGTTGCCGGCGCGTTCCCCCCGGATTTCTTTTCAGGTCCTGTACCTCATGAAAAACATGCGTTGGTTGGGCGTAGGCGTACTGGTCGTGGTGTTGGCAGCGTGCGGCAAGCAGGCCGCCGAGCCGGTGGCGGCCATCCCGGTGCTGGTGGTGCATCCCACCACGCAGGACGGACAAGCTGCGGCCGCCTACCCCGGCGAGGTGCGTGCCCGCCAGGAAAGCCCACTGTCGTTCCGGGTTGGCGGCAATCTGGTCAAGCGTCACGTCGACGCTGGCGAGCGGGTGAAGAAGGGCCAGCTGCTGGCCGAGCTGGATGCGGCCGACTACGCCTCGCAGGCAGCGGCATCGCAGGCGCAGCTTGCGGCGGCGGAAGCAGACCTGGTGCGCGCCCGCGATGACCAGAAGCGCTATGCCAAGCTGGCTGAAGACCAACTGGTGAGCCGCTCGGCACTGGACCAGCAGACGGCGGCGTTCAAGGCCGCGCAGGGCCAGGCCAATGCCGCCCGGGCCAATCTTGCCGTGGCCCGCAACCAGGCCGAGTACGCGCAGCTGCGCGCGCCCGCCGATGGCGTGATCGCCAGCCGCCAGGCCGAAGCCGGGCAGGTCGTGAGCGCGGGGCAGACGGTGTTCACCCTGGCCGCCGATGGTGGCCGCGAGGTGCTGATCGCGCTGCCGGAAAGCAGTATCCGCGACTACAAGGTCGGCCAGTCGGTACAGGTGGAACTGTGGAACCGCCCGGGCCAGCTGCTGCCTGGCACCCTGCGCGAGATCGCCCCGGCCGCCGATGCGCAGGCCCGCACGTATGCCACGCGGGTCAGCCTGGCGCCGGAAGCACTGAGTGAAGTGGAGCTGGGCCAGAGTGCGCGGGTGTTCGCCACCGCCGGGCGCAGCGGCGCGTTGCAGCTGCCGCTGGCGGCCGTGCTGCGCGGCAGTGACGGCAAGGCCAGCGTGTGGGTGGTCAATCCGTCCAGTGGTGCGTTGAAGGCAACCCCGGTGCAGGTCGGTGCCTATGGCGCGCAGGCCGTGCCGGTCGTGTCCGGTGTGGGCGTGTCGGACTGGGTGGTCGCTGCCGGCGGCCATCTGCTGCGCGAAGGCCAGGTGGTGACGCCGGTCGATCGCCAGAACCGCCCGGTGCTGGCACCGTCGGCCGCCAAGCCGGCGCCGGCCGCAGGCAAGGGGCACTGACCCGTGCGCCGCTTCAATCTCTCCGAATGGGCGCTGGGCAACCGTGCGCTGGTGTTGTTCGCGATGCTGGCGTTCGCCGTCATCGGTGCCTGGTCGTACAAGCATCTGGGCCAGTCCGAAGATCCGCCGTTCACCTTCAAGGCCATGGTGATACGCACGATGTGGCCGGGCGCCACCGCCGAGCAGGTCTCGCGGCAGGTGACCGAGCCGATCGAAAAAGCGTTGATGAACACCGGCGAGTACGAGTTCATCCGCTCGTACTCGCGCCCGGGCGAATCGCAGGTGATCTTCATGGCGCGCGACAGCCTGCGCTCCAAGCAGATCCCGGACCTGTGGTACCAGGTGCGCAAGCGCGTGGGCGATATCCGCGCGACGCTGCCAAGGGAAATCGTCGGGCCCTTCTACAACGATGAGTTCGGCGACACGTTCGGCAACATCTATGCGTTGACCGGCGAAGGCTTCGATTACGCGGTGATGCGCGACTATGCCGACCGTATCCAGCTGGAGCTGCAGCGCGTACCCGACGTCGGCAAGATCGACCTGGTCGGCCTGCAGGACGAGAAGGTGTGGATCGAGCTGTCCAACACCAAACTGGCCACGCTGGGCGTATCGCTGCAGCAGGTGCAGCAGGCGCTGGCCGACCAGAACGCGGTCAGCGCCACCAGCTTCTTCGAAACCCCGACCGACCGCGTGCAGCTGCGCGTGACCGGCCAGTTCGATTCGATCGAGGACATCCGCAGATTCCCGATCCAGGCGGGCGAACGCACGCTGCACCTGGGCGATATCGCCGAGGTCAAGCGCGGTTTTGCCGATCCCTCTTCGCCGAAGATGCGCTTCATGGGCCAGGATGCGATCGGCCTGGCGGTGGCGATGAAGGACGGCGGTGACATCCTCAAGCTCGGTGCCACCCTGGATGCCGAGTTCGAACGCCTGCAGAAGACCCTGCCGGCCGGCATGCAGCTGCGCAAGGTGTCCGACCAGCCGCATGCGGTGGAAGAGTCGGTGGGCGAGTTCGTGCAGGTGCTCACCGAAGCGGTGGTGATCGTGCTGCTGGTCAGCTTCTTCTCGCTGGGCCTGCGCACCGGCCTGGTGGTGGGCGTGACCATTCCGCTGGTGCTGGCGATGACCTTCTTCGTCATGCACTACTTCGACATCGGCCTGCACAAGATTTCGCTGGGGGCGCTGGTGCTGGCATTGGGCCTGCTGGTGGACGATGCGATCATCGCGGTGGAGATGATGGCCACCAAGATGGAGCAGGGCTACGACCGCCTGCGCGCGGCCAGCTTCGCCTGGGAATCCACCGCGTTCCCGATGCTGACCGGCACCCTGATCACCGCCGCTGGCTTCCTGCCCATCGCTACGGCGGCATCCAGCACGGGTGAGTACACCCGTTCGCTGTTCCAGGTGGTGACCATCGCGCTGGTGGTGTCATGGATTGCCGCAGTGCTGTTCATCCCGTACCTGGGCGACAAGATGCTGCCGGACCTGTTCAATCCGCAGCTGCCCAAGCCGGACAGTCTGGCCGGCCGCTGGCGTGCCAAGCGCCTGCAGTGGGCCGACCGGCACCCGGCGCTCGCGCGCTGGATCGCGCCGAAGGAGCATGCGCACGATCATGATCCGTACCAGCGGCCGTTCTACACCCGCTTCCGCGCCTTCCTGGATACCTGCCTGCGCCACCGCTGGTGGGTGATCGGCGCGACCATCGCATTGTTCATCGGTTCGCTGATGCTGTTCCGCTTCGTGCCGCAGCAGTTCTTCCCCGATTCGACCCGCCCGGAACTGATGGTGGACATCGAGCTGGCTGAGGGTGCGTCGCTGGCCGCGACCCAGGCACAGGCCGACAAGCTGGAGAAGCTGCTGAAGGGGCGCGAGGGCATCAGCAACTACGTGGCCTACGTCGGCACCGGTTCGCCGCGCTTCTATCTGCCGCTGGACCAGCAGCTGCCGGCCACCAATTTCGCCCAGTTCGTGGTGCTCACCGAAGACGCCAAGGCCCGCGAATCGACCCGCGATTGGATGCTGAAGGAAGTGATAAAGCAGTTCCCCGATGTGCAGATGCGCGTGACGCGCCTGGAGAATGGGCCGCCGGTCGGCTATCCGGTGCAGATGCGCGTGTCCGGCGAGCACATCGCGCAGGTGCAGGCGATTGCGCGCCAGGTCGAGGCCAAGGTGCGCGAGAACCCGCACGTGATGAACGTGAACCTGGACTGGAGCGAGCCGAGCAAGGTGGTGCGGCTGGTGATCGACCAGGACCGAGCCCGCGCGCTGGGCGTCAGCAGTGCGCAGGTCAGCCAGTTCCTCAGCAGCTCGTTGTCGGGCATGAGCGTGAGCACTTATCGCGAAGGCAACCGCCAGATCGAGATGCTGCTGCGTGGCCCGGACAACGAGCGCGCGCAGCTGGACCTGCTGGGCAGCCTGGCGATTCCGACCAGCAGTGGCACCGCCGTGACGCTGTCGCAGGTGGCGCGGCTGGAATACGCCTTCGAGGACGGCATCATCTGGCACCGCAACCGCCTGCCGACGGTGACCGTGCGAGCCGACATCAGCGATGGCAAGCAGCCGCTGGACGTGGTGCAGCAGATCGTGCCGACGCTGGATGGCATCCGTGCCGAGTTGCCCAGTGGCTACCTGCTGGAAACCGGCGGCTCGGTGGAGGATTCGGCACGCGGCCAGAACTCGATCAAGGCCGGCATGCCGCTGTTCCTGATCGTGGTGGCCACGTTGCTGATGCTGCAGCTGCGCAGCTTCTCGCGTGCGGCGATGGTGCTGGTGACCGCGCCGCTGGGCATCATCGGTGCGACGCTGTTCCTGCTGCTGTTCCGCGCGCCGTTCGGCTTCGTGGCGTTGCTGGGCACCATCGCGCTGGCGGGCATGATCATGCGTAATTCAGTGATCCTGATCGACCAGATCCAGCAGGACATCGATGCCGGGCATGACCGCTGGCATTCGATCATCGATGCGACGGTGCGGCGTTTCCGCCCGATCGTGCTGACCGCGCTGGCAGCGGTGCTGGCGATGATTCCGCTGTCGCGCAGTGCATTCTACGGCTCGATGGCGATTTCGATCATGGGTGGATTGATCGTGGGCACGGTGCTGACGCTGGTGTTCCTGCCGGCGTTGTATGCGGCGTGGTTCCGGGTCAAGCCGGACGAATCCGGGGCGTGATGCCCCGGGTTTCCCGGCTGGGGTTGGCGGCTGGCCTGGTAGGTGCCAACCTTGGTTGGCACGGATGCATGCATCCACGCATGGCGTGGATCTCCTGCAACTGGCCGCTGCCCTGGTAGGTGCCAACCTTGGTTGGCACGGATGCGTGCATCCACGCATGGCGTGGATCTACTGCAACTGGCCGCTGCCCTGGTAGGTGCCAACCTTGGTTGGCACGGATGCGCGCATCCACGCATGGCGTGGATCTACTGCAACTGGCCGCTGCCCTGGTAGGTGCCAACCTTGGTTGGCACGGATGCGCGCATCCACGCATGGCGTGGATCTACTGCAACTGGCCGCTGCCCTGGTAGGTGCCAACCTTGGTTGGCACGGATGCGCGCATCCACGCATGGCGTGGATCTACTGCAACTGGCCGCTGCCCTGGTAGGTGCCAACCTTGGTTGGCACGGATGCGTGCATCCACGCATGGCGTGGATCTACTGCAACTGGCCGCTGGCCTGGTAGGTGCCAACCTTGGTTGGCACGGGTGCGCGCATCCACGCATGGCGTGGATCTACTGCAACTGGCCGCTGCCCTGGTAGGTGCCAACCTTGGTTGGCACGGATGCGTGCATCCACGCATGGCGTGGATCTCCTGCAACTGGCCGCTGGCCTGGTAGGTGCCAACCTTGGTTGGCACGGATGCGTGCATCCACGCATGGCGTGGATCTACTGCAACTGGCCGCTGCCCTGGTAGGTGCCAACCTTGGTTGGCACGGATGCATGCATCCACGCATGGCGTGGATCTCCTGCAACTGGCCGCTGCCCTGGTAGGTGCCAACCTTGGTTGGCACGGATGCGTGCATCCACGCATGGCGTGGATCTACTGCAACTGGCCGCTGCCCTGGTAGGTGCCAACCTTGGTTGGCACGG
>NZ_JBBPFR010000025.1:0-70689 GCF_037969685.1 Stenotrophomonas sp. G106K1
TGATGATGCGCTGGGCCAGGCCTTCGACGATCGCGGTCTTGCCCACGCCGGGTTCGCCGATCAGCACCGGGTTGTTCTTGGTACGACGCTGCAGCACCTGGATGGTGCGGCGGATCTCCTCGTCACGGCCGATCACCGGGTCGAGCTTGCCACTCTCGGCACGCGCGGTCAGGTCGATGGTGTACTTCTCCAGCGCCTGCCGCTGCTCTTCGGCGTTCTCCGACTGCACGTTCTCGCCGCCACGCAGCTTGTCGATGGCGGCCTGCAGGCGCGCCTTGTCGGCACCGGCAGCGCGCATCGCCATGCCCAGCGTGCCGCCGTCTTCCAGCGCGGCCAGCACGAACCACTCGCTGGCGATGAAGGCATCACCGTTCTGCTGGGCCAGCTTGTCGGTGTGGTTGAGCAGGCGGTTGAGGTCGTTGCCGATCGACAGGTTGCCGGCCTGGCCGGACACCTTCGGCAGCGCTTCAAGCGCCTCGTCCAGGCGCTCGCGAAGCACCGGCACGTTGACGCCGGCCTGGGCCAGCAACGGCCGAGTGCTGCCGCCCTGCTGGTCCAGCAGGGCACTGAAGACATGCACCGGTTCGATGATGCTGTTGTCGCGGCCTACCGCCAGCGACTGCGCGTCTGCCAGCGCCTGCTGGAAACGCGAGGTGAGCTTGTCCATGCGCATTGTGAAACCTCATCGGTCATCTTGGCCGGCCGCGCCGGCGATGCTGGAAAGATGCGGTTGCCCCACCCCGTTTCAAGGGTGGCTGCGACTGCATTCGCAGGCCAGTCAGCCTGCGGCCAGCATGCCGGACAGGGTGTTGTCGGCGCGTTGATCCGGATCACATCCACACGATGGGGGCTCTCAACGGGTGATCGCGCCCCGGATCGCCCGCAGCTGCTGCTTGACCGCCCGCGCCTGCGCCGCGTCCATGCGCAGCAAGGCCTTCTGGCCGATCGAACGCGACTGGAGGCTGGAATCGACGAAGCGGTAGCGTCCGCGCTCATCGCGCTCCACCAGCGGCGTTTGAGCCAGCTCAGGGGTGTCCAGCAGATGATCGATGACTGACACCAGGCGATCATTGAAGTAGCCATCGGGCTTCCCCAGATCGACGTAGGCCTGCTGGATCAACGGATAGAAGCGCTTGTACGCCAAGGCCGCCGACGCCGGGTCGAGCGCAGTGAAGGCCTGCACATAGGGCGCATAGCGCGCTGCATTGGCCGCAGCGATGCGTTCGCCGCCCTCGCCTGGCTCCACCTGCAGGCTGCCCGGCAGCGGCCGAGCGGCCAGCGCGGTGGGCGGCACACTGGCCTTGTCCAGGTTGTCGACCTGGGTAACCAGCCGCTGGATCAGGTGATCACGCAGCAGCACGGTCAACGCGCCCTCGCCCTTGAACAGCTGGCTCAATGCGCTCCAGGCAGCGGCATCGCTGTCAGCAAGCTTCGGCAGCGCCGGGTCAGCGGCGGCCTCGGAATCCAGCGGATGCCTGACCGGCGATGGTGTGGGTTCTTCGACGGCGACAGGCTTCGGTGCAGCGCCTGCCGGGGTCGGAGTGGATTGCACCGGCACCGATACGCCATCTGCCAGGCCCTGCAACTGGTCGCGGAACAACCACGTGCCCGCGCCGCCCACCACCACCACGCCCAGAACCCAGGGCCAGACCGCTTTTCCACTCTGCATGATGCAGCACCTCGCTTTTCACCTGCATGGACAAGGTGTGACTCCCCTCATTCGGCAGGGTTCCCCATCCATTCCGCTGGCGTTGTGGTTCACGCCTGCTTTGCGCGATTCGCGCGACCCTGCTGCTCTTGTCTTGCGGAGAAGCCTTCATGCAGTACGCGCTGTACTACTGGACCGGCATCCAGGGCCGTGGCGAATTCGTGCGGCTGGCGCTGGAAGATGCCGGCGCCGACTATGTGGACATGGCGCGGGTGCACGGCGACGCGGTGATGCAGCCGTTCCTGGACGGCCACAGCGAAGGTGCGCAACCTTTCGCGCCACCGTTCCTGAAGGCCGGGCGACAGGTCATCGCACAGGTCGCTGCCATTCTCGATTTCCTCGGCCCGACACTCGATCTGGTTCCACAGGCCGCCTCACGGCGCATGCAGGCGCTGCAGTGGCAGCTGACCATCGCCGATCTGGTGGCCGAGGTGCACGACACCCATCATCCTATCGCTGCGTCGAAGTACTACGAAGACCAGAAGACCGAGGCACGGGCGCGCGCGGCAGCCATGCGCGGTGAGCGCCTGCCGAAGTTCCTCGGCTACTTCGAGCAGGTGCTGAAGGCCAACGGCGGTCGCCACCCGCTGCGCGAACACTCTTACGTGGATCTGTCACTGTTCCAGCTGCTGAGCGGGCTGGACTACATGTTTCCGCGTCGCATGCAGGCGTTGTGGCCCGCGCTGCCGCTGCTGCGCGCGTTGAAGGATCGAGTGGAACAACGGCCCGGCATCGCCGCCTATCTCGCTTCGGAGCGGCGGCTTGCCTTCAACACCAACGGCATCTTCCGGCATTACCCGGAACTGGATGACGAGAAGTAGCGCCGGGCCATGCCCGGCGGCAACGCAACCCAACGCCGGGCATGGCCCGGCGCTACCGGTCAATGGGCGTTCCCACCCAGCGGCTTCACCGCCTGCTTCTGCAGCGACAGCAGTCCCAGCAGGATGGCCAACGCCACATACGCGCCGGCGAACTGCCAGCTGATGACACGGGCCAGACCCTGCAGATCCCACGGCAGGTAGATGCCGCCGCGTGGATCCACCGAATGGATCAGGCCGAACAGGGTGAGCACCGCCGCTACCAGCAGGAAGCCGCAGGCGCGGCGCAGGCGCCCATCGACCATCGCCGCGACGGTGGCAATCCACAGCATCGAGGTGATGATGAAGCCGTTGCCCAGCGCGAAGATCACCGCCAGCTCCGGCAGTCCATGGCCATCGACATGGGTCAGCAGTGCGCCCATCTGCTCGGCTGGAATCCAGCCCGGCGCCTTGATCGCCAGCAGGTAGGCTGCCGACGGCAGGAAACCCAGCACCATCGCGCCGGCATGCTGGCGCGGCGTCGCCTGGAACGCCTGGGTGGTGATGTCGATCGACACGTACACAATGATCGGCGCCAGCACCGCCAGCGGCAGCCACTGCACCAGCCCGGAGATGATGCCGAGCATGCCGCCGATGCCGACGAACAGGCCGGTCAGCAGCGTGTAGCCGCTGCGCGCGCCCATGTGCTTGTAGGCCGGCTGACCGATGTACGGCGTGGTCTGTGCAACGCCGCCGCAGACGCCAGCGACCAGCGTGGCCACCGCTTCCACCAGCAGGATGTCGCGGGTGCGGTAGTCGTCGCCGGCCGCGCGCGCGCTCTCGGATACGTTGATGCCACCCACCACCATCAGCAGGCCGAACGGCAGCAGCAGCGGCAGGTAGGTCATCGCGGTCGGCAGGCCCTCGATGAAGCCCAGCGTCGGCAGCGGCAGCACCACCTGCGGCGGCACCCAGGCCGGAATCTGGAAGCCGGGTACACCCAGTCCGGCCAGGCCAAGCCCGTAATACAGGACGGTGCCGAACACGAACGCCAGCAGCACACCGGGGCCGCGCAGCGGCAGCTTGCCCTTGGCGATCAGCACGTACAGCAGCAGGCCCAGCGTGGTGAAGCCCACCAGCGGCGAGCGCAGGGTTTCCAGCAACGGCAACAGGCCCATCAGCACCAGTGCGATGCCCGCGATCGAGCCCAGCAGCGCGGCACGCGGCAGCGCGCGGGTCACTGCTTCGCCGAAGAAGGACAGGATCAGCTTGAGCACGCCCATGATGACCAGCGAGGCCATGCCCAACTGCCAAGTGGCGATGGCGGCGGCATGCGGGTCCAGGCCCTGCTGCTTGAAGGCCAGGAAGGCCGGGCCCAGTACCAGCAGTGCCATGCCGATGCTGGTCGGCGCATCCAGGCCCAGCGGCATGGCGGTGACATCGTCGCGCCCGGTACGTGCGGCCAGGCGCCGTGCCATCAGGGTGTACAGCAGGTTGCCGACCAGCACGCCCAGGGCGGTGCCGGGGAACATGCGGCCGAAGACCACGTCGGCGGGGAACTGGAACATCCCGACCAGGGCCATGGCGATGAAGCCGAGGATGGAGAGATTGTCGACGACCAGGCCGAAGAAGCCATTGAAGTCGCCAGCGACGAACCAGCGGCGCGGCGCGGTGGAAGCGGGAGCGGACATGGAAGGGGCGGTGGGGGTGGGGACCGCCGATGGTAGGCCCAGCGGGGCCGGCGCGCCAATTCCCGCGTGGAATGATGGGTTCCAGCCAACGGCGGAGCCCCTCGTGGTTGGTCGCCGAAAGCGGGCTCTGGGGCTGGGCCGGGCGGGCAGGCTGCGCAGGGGACGCTGCAAGTACGTCCCTGTAAGCTCGGTCGCCGCATCCATGCGGCTCACGCCCCTGCGCAACCTGGCCGCCCGGCCCCTGACAGTTTCCTGCGGGCGCCAGCCACGGAAGAGAATCAAAGATCAAAAGCAGAAGCCGGTCGCTGCGCTCGCGAGCCGGGCATGGCCCGGCTCTACAGAGATCACATCCGTCGATATGCCCAGAAATCCATCCACGCATGGCGTGGATCTACCGTGTCGACCAAGGTCGACACCCACCAAGCGCAGTCGACACCCACCAAGCGCAGGCCATGCCATTCCGACAGATCGCGGAAATCTGTCGAAGGCGAGGTGGGTCCGTTTGCGGGGGTCACTTCAAGGACGGGTTTACGGCGTCCCCCGCAGCCGGACCCACCCCGCCATCCCACGGAATGCCCGCTGTTGCTGTTGCTTCGGCTGTTGCCTTGGCCTCTGCAGGTGCAGGGCGCAGCCCTGCATCAAACCCAACCTCTTACTTCTTCAGGAAGTTGTCCACCAGCAGATGCTTGACGTCGTCAATGCGACCGCTCAGCACCGCCTTGGCCGCGTACAGCGCCGTACCCGCCACCTGCTTGGCCTCGATCTGCGGCGGCATCACCAGCTCCGCGCGACTAGTGTGCACGTCCAGCAGCGCCGGCCCACGCTGGGCCAGGAAATCCTGCACCGCTTCTTCCAGATCCTCGCTGCGGGTCACCGTGCGGCCATGGAAGCCGATCACCTCGGCCAATCGCCCGAAGTCCGGATTCTCCAGGTCGGTGTAGTTGTCCAGCAGGCCCTCCACCTTCTGCTCCAGCTCGACGAAATTCAGCGAGCCGTTGTTGAACACCACCACCTTGATCGGAAGATTCTCCTGTACCGCGGTCAGCAGATCACCCAGCAGCATCGCCAGCCCACCGTCGCCGGACAACGAAATCACCTGCCGCCCCGGAAATGCCTTCTGCAGACCCAGCGCCTGCGGCATCGCGTTCGCCATCGTGCCGTGCAGCAGGCTGGTCAACGTGCGGCGCCTGCCGTTCACCCGGATGTGCCGCAGCACCCACACCATCGGCGAGCCACCGTCCGCGGTGAACAGCGCATCGTCGGTGGCGTACTTCGACAACAGCGCAGTCAGGTACTGCGGATGGATCAGCTCGCCTTCACCCGGCTGCTCCTCCTGCTCGCGCTTCTTCAGCGCCTTGTCGCGGTGCCCGACGCATTCATCCAGGAAGCTGCTGTCTTCGCGCGGGGGCAGCATCGGCAGCAGCGCATCCAGCGTCGGTGCGATATCACCGACCACGCCCAAGTTCACCGGATGGCGGCGGCCGAGGTGGCTGCCGTCGCGGTCGACCTGGATGATCGTGGCCTTGTCCGGATAGAACTGGCCCCAGGCGAAATCCGCGCCGAGCAGCAGCAGCGTGTCGCACTCCATCAACGTATGGAATCCGGATTCGATGCCGAAAACACCGGTCATGCCCATGTTGTACGGGTTGTCCGGTTCGACGAAGTCCTTCGCACGCGAGGTGTGCGCCACCGGTGCCTGCAGGCGCCGCGCCAGTTCCAGCAACTGCGCATGCGCCCCCTGGCAACCAGCGCCGGCATAGATGCCGATACGCTTGCCCTGCCCCAGCAGTTCGGCAATCTGCTTCAGTTCGCTATCGGACGGGCGCAGCACCGGCTGGGTGTAATGCACCGAGAACGGTACATCGTGCCTCACTTCCGCTTCGCTGATGTCGGCCGGCAGGATCACCACCGCCACGCCGCGCCGGCTGATCGCCGCCTGGCAGGCCAGCGCCACCACGCGGCGTGCCTGCGCCGGGCTGTGCACCTGCTCGCAGAACACCGTGCAGCTGCCATACACCGCCTTGAAATCCACTTCCTGTGGGAATTCCATGCCGAGTTCGCTGGTGACCACCTGGCTGGCGATCAGCACCATCGGTGCACGGTTGCGGTTGCTCTCGAAGATGCCGTTGATGAAGTGCAGGCCACCAGGCCCGCACGAGCCCGCGCAGGCGGTCAGCTGGCCGCTGATCAATGAATCGGCACCGGCCGCGAAGGCTGCGACCTCTTCGTGGCGCACATGTACCCACGCGATCTCACTGCGGTGCAGTGCGTCGGTGACATGGTTCAGGGTGTCGCCGACGATGCCATAACAACGGCGAACGCCCGCCTGCTGCAATGTATCGACGACGATCTCGGCAACGCGCTTGCTCATGGTGCTGCAGCCTGGTTCGGGGGAAACCCGAGGCTAGACCCGGTGAAGTGATGCTGCCGTGGGCAAGAGGCCGATCGCCTTGTTGTGCAAACTCCGGGCAACGCTGCCGTCAATCGTTGACGTTGATCCAGCCCTCGATCGCGCCCTGTTTCGGAGTGCGGTAACGCAGCTTCACCCAGCCGTCCTGCTCATCCAGCATCTCCACCTGATCGCCCTGTACCAGATAGCGCTTGGTGCTTGATGCGCCGGGCCGGTCGAACAGGAACAGGCGCGCTGGCACCACGGTGGCGTCCTGGCCCCGCAGCGGTGTGCCGCTGGCGGGTGCGCCCAATCCGTCACCAATGGCGCTTTCCAGCACCTTGCCGGCAGGATCATAGGTGCGCCACACCGCCAGCGGGCCTTGGTTTCCGGTCTCTTCCCAGCGCAGCGCCTGGTTGAGCGTATCGCCCAGCATCAGCACATTCTCACCGCGATACAGATAAAGCTGCGGGCCGTTGAAGCGATACACGTCGGTGTACCACATCGGCCCGCTGCGGCAGCTGGCGGTCAATGTGCGCGCAGCTGCGTCGGCGGTGAGGCCCATCAGTTCGCCGCACTGGTCGTGTCCATGGGTCACCGCCTTCAGTGCGCGGAATTCACCACTACCCACGTCGAAGCGATAGACCGCAACAGCCTCATTGACCATGCCCACCGCGGCACGCGCAACCAGTTCAGGGTGTCCATCGAAATCGAGGTCCTCCGCGCTCAGGCGCGAATTGCCATCGGCGTCCGGCGCGCCAGGCAGGTGCTGGTGCTTCCCGGCAGGCTGCAGCAGCACGGCAAGCATGCCGTCCTCCTGCACCTCGGCCGTCACCTGCACACCCGCTGCCGGCGAAAACCGCAGCGGGCCCTGGCCCTCATCCTGCGCCTGCGCCACGGGCACCAACACGCCGGCCAGCATCACGCCCAACAGCACATCCCTGGGTTTCATCGTCATTCCCTGCAGCGCCACCGTGGAGCCTCTGGGTCAGAACGATACGTCAACCGGCTGCCGCGACCACAGCACCGACTGGTGCTTGGTCTGCTGCTTCCACGCCAGCCGGATCGCTTCGATGTCGGCACGACGCTGCGGGCTGTCCTCGTGCAGCACCACCAGCACATTGGTGCGCAGGCGGTTCGGGGAGGCATCGCCACGGAACAGCCACTGGCCGTAGGCATCGAACACGGTCAGGCCATCCGGGAAGCGCGGCGTCACTTCCTTGTCCAGGAACGCGCGCCACTGCGCGTCGCTGATGGTGTCGGCCTGCGGGCGGTCACCGGCGCCCTGCTCTTCGCCCACGCCGAAGTACAGCTCGCTGCGCACCCAACCGTGACCGCTGGACGGCCGCGCGGCGTCGCCCTGCAGGTCGGCGGTGGTGGCATAGGCGCTGGGCGCCTTGGAAGACAGGCTGGCGCAGCCACTGGTGGCCAGCAGCACGGCGAAGACAAGGCCAAGGTGTTTCATCGGGAACAGCACTCCGGGAAGGGGAAAAAGCACGACGAAGGGGCACGGAGGGTACACCTGCGCCTCGGTTGCGGCTGCAACCAATGCCCTCATGCCGGCAGGGCATGAAGTGATGCGATGGGAGAAGGGGCTTGCATCGCACCACCTCCTCACGCCAAGATAATATATCGCTTCATCCGGATGGATGTAAGTGAAACTATCTCCCCCGCCCCTTCCCCACGTCGTTGCTGCTGGAGTCCGCATGTCCCCCCGCCTGTCCGCGTCGCCGCTCGGCCTCGCCATCGCGCTCGCCCTGTCCCCCGCCCTGGCTTCGGCCCAGGACGCCGCCACCAACCTGGACACGGTGATCGTCACCGGTACCCGCGCCGCCGACCGCACCGTGCTTGAGTCCACTTCGCCGGTGGACGTGCTGACCGCCGAGGACATCCGCAAGGCCGGCGTGGTCAATGGCGAGCTCGGCAGCGCCCTGCAGGCCCTGCTGCCCTCGTTCAACTTCCCGCGCCAGTCCAACTCCGGCGGTGCCGACCACGTGCGCGCCGCGCAGCTGCGCGGGCTGTCGCCGGACCAGGTGCTGGTGCTGATCAACGGCAAGCGCCGCCACCACACCGCGCTGGTCAACACCGACAGCAAGATCGGCAAGGGCACCACCCCGGTCGACTTCAACGCGATTCCGGTCAGCGCCATCAAGCGCATCGAAGTGCTGCGCGATGGCGCCGGTGCGCTGTACGGCTCGGATGCGGTGGCCGGTGTGATCAACGTGATCCTCGACAACGGCGGCGACGGTGGCGAGATCGAAGCCAGCTACGGCGCCAACCACACCGATCTCAAGCCGATCGGCCGCACCCTCACCGATGGCCAGACCGGCAACATCAGCGCCAAAGTCGGCACCTCGCTCGGCGAGGACGGCGGCTTCCTGCGCGTGGGCCTGGAATACAAGAAGCGCAACGGCACCAACCGCGCCGGCTTCGACCAGATTCCGCCGTGGGACCAGACCGAGGCCAATCTCGCCCTGCAGGGCAAGCGCAACTACGTGCTCGGTGATGGCGCCAGCAAGGACATCAACCTGTGGCTGAACACCGAGATTCCGGTGGGCAAGACCGCGACGTTCTATGCATTCGGCACCTTCAACCAGCGTGACACCGAAGGCGCCAACTACTTCCGCTACCCCGACGGCGATGCCAACTGGAAGCAGGTCTACCCCAATGGCTACCGCCCGATCTCCGAAGGCGAGAACCGCGACGTGCAGGCGGTGGCCGGCGTGCGCGGGCAGTGGGGCCAGTGGGCTTACGACGGCAGCCTGGATTACGGCCAGAACGACTTCACCTACCGCCTGCGTGATTCGCTGAACGCCTCGCTGGGCCCGACCAGCCCGACCCGCTTCAAGACCGCCGACTACGAATACGCACAGACCGTAGGCAACTTCGATCTGAGCCGCGTGTTCTCCCAGTCCGACAGCATCAGCCACACCCTGGGCCTGGGCGCCGAAGCCCGCCATGAGCGCTACCAGACCCGTCCAGGCGACCCGGCCAGCTACGCTGCCGGCCCGTACACCGATCGTCCAACCGGCTCGCAGGCCGGCGGTGGCCTGACCCCGCAGGACGCGGCCACCCTGTCGCGTGATGTGGCCAGCGCCTACGCCAGCCTTTCCAGCCAGTTCGGCGACAAATTCTCCACTGATCTGGCGGCGCGCTATGAGCACAGCGATGATTTCGGCGGCGAGCTGACCGGCAAGCTTGGCCTGCGCTACGAATTCACCCCCGCATTCGCCCTGCGCGGCGCGATCTCCAACAATTTCCGCGCGCCGTCGTTGGCGCAGATCGGCTACGAATCCACCTCCACCGGTTACAACGCCGGTGGCCAGCTGGTGCAGGGCCGCCTGCTCTCGGTCAACAATCCCATCGCCCGTGGCCTGGGTGCGCAGGACCTGAAGCCGGAGAAGTCGCTGAACACCTCGCTCGGCTTCACCAGCCGCATCGGCGAGCACTTCGACCTGTCGCTGGACTTCTTCCAGATCGACATCGACGACCGCATCGCACTGTCCGAAAGCATCACCGGCGATGCGCTGACCGACTACGTGGCCGCCAACTACGGCGTCAGCGGCCTGCAGAGCGCCAGCTTCTTCGTCAACGCCGCCGACACGCGCACCCGCGGCGCCGAACTGGTGAGCAACTGGCGGCAGTCGCTGGGCGATGGCCAGCTGCTGCTGACCGGCACCTACGCCTACACCAAGACCACATTGAAGAACGTATTGGCCACGCCCGCGCAGTTGCAGGCACTCGACCCGGACTACGTACTGTTCGGCATCGAAGAGACCAATACGCTGACTGATGCCACGCCGCGCACCCGTGGCAGTTTCGCGGCCAGCTGGAGCAACGACCGCTGGTCGCTGAGCAGCCGGGTGAACCGCTACGGCAGCGCCACCCGCGTATTCAACTTTGGTGATGGCTACATTCCGCGCCAGACCTACCAGGCCGAGTGGCAGCTGGATGCGGAAGTTGAATACCGCATCACGCCGCAGTGGAGCGTGGCCATCGGTGGGCAGAACCTGACCGACAACTACCCGGATCGCTCCAACGAAGACATCCACTACTTCGGCAACCTGCCCTACGACGTGCTGTCGCCGATCGGCAGCAACGGTGCTTACTACTACGGGCGCGTGCGTTACACGTTCTGATTGCTGCGAAGGGCGTGCCGACCAACGGTCGGCACCCACCGAGACGCCATTGATCGCTGCGGGTGGGTGCGGACCGTTGGTCCGCACTGCCAGCACGACCCACCGCCGTAGCCTGACCTCGACCCCACGTACACGCTGGCGCTGGCATGATGGTCGCCATGGCTGAACCGCTCCCCCTGCGTCCGCCACCTCCATTGCTGGACGACGCCTGCGCGTTGTTCCTCGATGTGGATGGCACCCTGATCGAATTCGCTGCACGCCCCGACGCCGTGCAGCTTCTCCCCGATGTGCGTGAAGCCATCGGCCGCATCAGTGATCGACTGGAAGGTGCTGTGGCACTGGTCAGTGGTCGCCCGCTTGAACAGCTGGACCAGTTGTTCGCGCCGCTCAAGCTTCCCGCCGCGGGCCTGCATGGCCACGAACTGCGTGCGCAGGATGGGCATGTGGTACGCGATGAGCATGTCGAAGACACCGCCGACTGGCTGCACGCCCTTCATCAACAAGCCATGCGATTCGCCCATGGCCACCCCGGCGTACTGGTCGAGAACAAGGGCGTAGGCCTGGCCCTGCACTGGCGTGGTGCGCCGCATGCAGTCAACGACGTGCGTGCCTTCGCCGACCGCCACATCCGCGGCCGTGCCAGCTACCGCCTGCAGCCAGGCGACCATGTCGTTGAATTCGTTCCGGTGGCGACCAACAAGGGCCGGGCCGTACGTCGGCTGATGCAGTACCTGCCGTTCCGTGGGCGTCTGCCGGTGTTCCTCGGCGATGACCTGACCGATGAATTCGGCTTCGATGCGGCCAACGGCCTGCACGGCTGGAGCGTGCTGATAGGCGAACGTGAACCCAGCGCGGCGGTGTTCGCGCTGCCCGACATACGCAGCGTGCACGCCTGGCTGCGTGAGAATGCGTATTGACCCCGGCCCCCACGGCCGCAACCGAGATGTACCGCGTGATGACCCAACCCGATCTTGATCTGGGCGTGGTCGGCAACGGCAGCTTCGGCGCCCTGGTCGACAAACACGCCCGCGTTGTCTGGAGTTGCCTGCCGACCTTCGACGGCGACCCGACCTTCTGTGCCCTGCTCAGCCCCAACCAGCAGACCGGCGGCGACTTCGCCATCGAGCTGGAGGACTTCGCCGACAGCGAACAGGAATATCTCACCAACACCGCGATCCTGCGCACCGTGCTGCGCGATGCGCATGGCGGCGCGCTGGAAATCCTCGATTTCGCCCCGCGCTGGCGCCAGAACGATCGTTTCTACCGGCCGGTCAGCCTGATCCGTCAGGTGCGTCCGCTGTCCGGCAGCCCACGCATCGTGATCCGCGCACGGCCGCTGGCCGACTGGGGCGCGCGCGTGCCCGAGTCCAGCTGGGGCAGCAACCACGTGCGCTGGATCCTGCCCGAGCACGTGCTGCGCCTGACCACCGACGTCCCGGTGCGCTTCGTGCGTGATGGCCTGCCGTTCGTGCTCAACCACCCCATCCACCTGATCCTGGGCGTGGATGAATCGCTCAACCGCTCCATCAGCGGCTACGTGCAGGAAGCCTTCCAGCGCACCCGCGACTACTGGCGCGAATGGGTGCGTTACCTGTCCATTCCGCTGGAATGGCAGGACGCGGTGATCCGCAGTGCGATCACCCTCAAACTTTGCCAGTACGAGGACAGCGGCGCGATCATCGCGGCGATGACCACCTCGATTCCGGAGGCGCCCGGCAGCGTGCGCAACTGGGACTACCGCTACTGCTGGCTGCGCGACGCCGCCTTCGTGGTGCGCGCGTTGAACCGCCTGGGCGCCACCCGCACGATGGAGCAGTTCCTCGGCTACATCTTCAACCTGGCCACCACCGACGGCACCCTGCAGCCGCTGTACGGCATCGGCTTCGAAGCCAAGCTGGACGAGGACGAAGTACCCAGCCTGTCCGGCTACCGCGGCATGGGCCCGGTGCGGCGCGGCAACCTGGCCTGGGTGCAGCGCCAACACGATGTATACGGCAGCGTGGTGCTGGCATCGACCCAGCTGTTCTTCGACCGCCGCCTGCAGGATCCGGGTGACAGCCACACCTTCGCTCGGCTGGAACCGCTGGGCGAACAAGCCTTCGCACTGCACGACGTGCCGGACGCCGGCCTGTGGGAGTTCCGCGGCCGCACCGAAGTGCACACCTACACCAGCGCGATGTGCTGGGCAGCGTGCGATCGCCTGTGCAAGATCGCCGTGCGCCTGAAGCGTGATGACCGTGCGCAGTACTGGCGCGAGCGCGCCGACACCATCCACGCACGCATCATGGAAAAAGCCTGGAGCGAGGAGCTCGGCCACTTCACCGATACCTTCGATGGCCATCGCCTGGATGCCTCGTTGCTGCTGCTGGCCGACATCGGCTTCATCGACGCCAACGACGCACGCTTCGTCGCCACCGTCGAGGCCATCGGCCGCGACCTCAAGCACGGCAACGCGCTGTACCGCTACATCGCACCGGATGATTTCGGCGAGCCGGAAACCAGCTTCACCATCTGCACGTTCTGGTACATCGATGCGCTCGCTGCGATCGGCCGCATGGACGAAGCGCGCGAAATGTTCGAAGCCCTGCTGCAGCAACGCAACCATCTGGGCCTGCTGTCGGAGGACCTGGCCTTCGACGGTGGTGAAGCCTGGGGCAACTTCCCGCAGACCTACTCGCATGTTGGCCTGATCACCGCGGCCATGCGCTTGTCGCGGTCCTGGCAGGAGGCCTCGTGAGCCGTCTTGTCATCGTTTCCAACCGCGTCGCCGTCCCCGGCGAAAACCGCGCCGGCGGCCTCGCCGTGGGCCTGCTGGCGGCATTGAAAGAGCGCGGCGGGCTGTGGTTCGGCTGGAGTGGCAAGAGCGTGCGCGAAGCCAGTGGCGCGCTGCACGAACAGCGCGACGGCGATATCCAGTACGTCACCATGGACCTGGCCAAGCGTGATGTGGATGGCTACTACAACGGCTTCGCCAATCGCACACTGTGGCCCCTGCTGCACTTCCGCCTGGACCTGGTCGACTACGACCGCGGCACCCGCGAGACCTATCACCGGGTCAACGCGCTGTTCGCCGACAAGCTGGCGCCGTTGCTGCGCGAAGACGACATCGTCTGGATCCACGATTACCACCTGATTCCGCTCGGCGCGATGCTGCGTGAGCGCGGCATCGGCTGCCGCATCGGTTTCTTCCTGCACATCCCGATGCCCTCGGCCGATCTGCTGCAGGCCATGCCCGACCATCTGCGGCTGTTCTCGGCGCTGTATGCCTACGACCTGGTCGGTTTCCAGACCCAGCGCGATGCCGATCGCTTCCAGACCTACCTGCGCCTGTTCGGCGGCGGTCGGGTGCTCGACAACGGCAACCTCGAAGCGCCCGGCGGACGCCACTTCCGCGCTGCGGCGTTCCCGATCGGCATCGACACCGAGCTGATCGCCCGCCAGGCCGGCACCGCCGCCAGCAAGGCGGCAGTGAAGAACCTGCGCAGCAGCCTGCGCGACCGCCAGCTCGCCATCGGCGTGGACCGCCTGGACTACTCCAAGGGCCTGCCCGAGCGTTTCCTCGGCTTCGAACGCTACCTGCAGCGCCATCCCGACCAGCGCGGCTCGCTCACCTACCTGCAGATCGCCCCGGTCTCGCGCGGCGATGTCACCGAGTACCGGCAACTGCGCAGCCAGCTGGAGCAGATTGCCGGCCACATCAATGGGGGCCACGCCGAGCCCGACTGGACCCCGCTGCGCTACGTCAACCAGAACTTCACCCACGCCACCCTGACCGGCTTCTACCGTGCCGCCGCTGTCGGTCTGGTCACCCCGTTGCGCGATGGCATGAATCTGGTCGCCAAGGAATACGTGGCCTCGCAGGACCCGGAAGATCCCGGTGTGCTGGTGCTGTCCCTGCTGGCCGGCGCCGCCGATGAACTGAAGCAGGCACTGCTGGTCAATCCGCACGATCTGGATGGTGTGGCCGATGCCATCGCCACCGCCGCCACGATGTCACTGGGCAGGCGCCAGGAGCGCTGGCACGCGATGATGGAACACCTGCGCACGTACGACATCAACCACTGGCGCCGCAGCTACCTCGAGGCGCTGGAAGGCTGAGGCAAGAGCTCCTGTAGAGCCGAGCCATGCTCGGCTGGCTCTTCCGTAGAGTCGAGCGGAGCAATCGAGCATGGCTTGACTCTACAAAAGCCAGCCGAGCATGGCTCGGCTCTACAACAACAGGCGATCAATCGAGGAAGCGCGCGGCCTGTGCCGGCGTCGGCAGGAAGCAGGCGTCATGCCGCCCGAACCAGCGATAGCGGTTGCGTGCCAGCACACGGTACGCACCATCGCGCCAGCGTCGTGGCAGCACGCGCAGCACGGCCGCCAGGCGCCACCCACCACCCAGTGCCGCCAGCACACGCAGGATCGCATCGGTATCGGTCCACGCGCCCTGCCCGTCCAGCAGCAGGAACGAGGTCGGATCGTGCGCGTCCAGGCCGTGCGCCCGCAACAACGCGCTGCCCTGCGCGCCCTGCATTGCCGCGAAGCGAAAGCGCTCCTGCCGGTCGAACCGCAGCAGGAAACGCACCCAGCGGCTGCACAACGCGCAGACGCCGTCAAAAACGATCACAGCGGTCTGGCTGGGGTCAGAGCCGCCAACCGGACTCATTCCATCCACACCAGCGTCGCCATCCGCCCGGTACGGCGGTCGCGGCGATGCGAGTACAGATCCGCATCGGCCATGGTCGAGACCGTGCCGCCATGGATGTTGCCCAGGTCCATGCCGGCCGCCTGCAGGCGCTGTCGTGCCAGCGCGAACAGGTTCACCTTCCAGTGGCCGGGGCGGGTTGCAACAAAGGCCGCCGCAGCGGCCGCGTCGTGGCCGACGAAGGCGTGGTACACCTCTTCGCCGATCTCGTAATCGGCCGGTCCCGCTGCCGGGCCCAGCCACGCGCGCAGCTGTGCCGGCGGTGTCTGCATGGCGGCCACGGTGGTCTCCAGCATGCCGTCGGCCAGGCCACGCCAACCGGCATGGGCGGCGCCCACCTCGCTGCCATCGACAGCGGCGAACACCACCGGCAGGCAGTCCGCGGTGAGGATCGCCAGCACCACGCCAGGCACCGACGTCACCGCGGCATCGGCCACCGGTTCGCTGGCCCCTTCCACCGGCGGCGCAGCAAAACGCAGCACGGTGCTGCTGTGCACCTGGCGCAGCCAATGCGGCGCCGACGGCAGCGCCAGCCCCTGCTGCAGCAACTGCCGGTTGTGCTCGACATTGGCCGGGCTGTCACCGTCGGCCGTATGCCGGTTGCCCAGGTTGAACTGCGCGAACGGCTCCGGCGAGACCCCCGCGCCACGCCGGCGCGTAGTCAGTGCATGCACGCCCGGGGGCGTCGGCCAATCGGCCTGCAGCAGTGGCAGCGCGGTCGTCATTACCAGCGGTTCCGCTCGCGTTCGGCGAAGGCTGCGCTGTCTTCGCGCAGCACTTTCATCAGGTGCAGCATGTCAGCCGGCGCTGGCGCGGTGTTGCGCACCGGCTCACCGCTGATCGGGTGCACGAACTCCAGGGTCTCTGCATGCAGGGCCTGGCGCTTGAAACCGCGCAGCGCGGCTACCAGCTCGTCGCTGGCCCCCTTGGGCAGCTTCAGCGCGCCGCCGTACAGCTGATCGCCCACGATGGGATGACGCAGGTGCGCCATGTGCACGCGGATCTGGTGGGTGCGCCCGGTTTCCAGACGGCATTCCAGCGCCGTATGCGCACGGAAGCGCTCGCGCAGGCGGTAATGGGTCACCGCTTCCTTGCCATCCTCGCGCACACCCATCTTCAGGCGGTCGCGCGGGTGACGGTCAATCGGCGCATCGGCCGTACCACCGGCCACCAGCGCCCCCATCACCACGGCCAGGTACTGGCGGTGCACGTCACGGGCGGCCAACTGCTCGACCAGCGCGGTCTGCGCTTCCAGCGTGCGGGCCACGACCATCACGCCGCTGGTGTCCTTGTCCAGGCGATGCACGATGCCTGCGCGCGGCAGCACCGCCACCGACGGATCGCGGTACAGCAGCGCGTTGACCAGCGTACCGCTGTGGTTGCCGGCACCGGGGTGCACGACCAGGCCGACCGGCTTGTTGATAACCAGCAGGTGCTCGTCCTCGAACAGCACGTCCAGCGGGATGTCTTCCGGCTCGGCGGTGGTCTGGGTTTCCAGCACCACCTGCAGTGTGACCACCTCGCCACCGCGCAGGGCGTCGCGCGGCCGCGCCTGCGCGCCATCCAGCAGGACGTCGCCAGCCTTGATCCACTCGGTCAGGCGGGAGCGGGAGTATTCGGGGAACAGCTCGGCCACGACGGCGTCGAAACGACGGCCGGCGGAGGTGTCGGGGACAATGGCCTGGCGGGCCGATTCGGAGGGTTGTTCAGACATGGCAGGGGGGTATCTTTGAAATTTTGGGGTCCCGGCGAGCTGGTTTCAGTCGCTGGACAGGACACTAGGCTATCATCGACCCTTCGTATTCCAGCCGCGTCCCGCATTGACCCCATGATCCGACGCTCCGTCCTGCTCTCCGCGCCCGTCCGCCTCACCGCCCTTCTGCTGGTGCTGGTCATCGTCGCCACCGGCTGCAACCGCGGCACCAAGGGCGATCGCCCTGATGAAGGCACCCCAGTCGAACAGCTCTACGAAAAGAGCCACAAGCTGATGCAAGGCGGCAACTGGAGCGGCGCTGAAGCCAGCTTCCGCCGTCTGGTGGCGCAGTATCCCTACGGCCCGTACACCGAGCAGGCGATGATCGAATCGGCCTATGCCCAGTACAAGGCCGGCAAGCACGATGACGCGGTGTCCAGCATCGACCGCTTCATCCGTACCTACCCGACCCACCGCAACATCGCGTACCTGTACTACCTGCGCGGCCTGGCCAACTCCAACCGCAATACGGTTTTCCTGCGTCGCGTATGGTCGCTGGACGCAAGCCGCCGCGATCTGTCCACGCCGCACCAGGCGTATTCAGACTTCAACATCGTGGTCGACCGCTACCCCAACAGCCGCTATGCCGCCGATGCGCGCCAGCGGATGCTGGTACTGCGTGACGTATTCGCCCAGCACGAGCTCGACAACGCGCTCTACTACATGCGCCGTGGCGCCTGGGTCTCGGCCGCCGGCCGCGCCAACTACCTGCTGGAAACCTACCCGCAGAGCGCGTTCCAGAACGATGCCGTGGCGGTACTGGCCGATTCCTACACCCACCTGGGCAACAAGACCCTGGCCGACGACGCCCGCCGCGTCCTGCAGCTGAACCAGCCGGACCACCCGTGGCTGGAAGGCAAGTGGCCGAAGTACCCGTGGATGATCCGCAAGCTGAACCCGTTTGCCGGCGAGAAGTCCGCCGCCACCGGCCAGCGCAACGCGCGACTGGAAAAGAAGTAAGAAAAGAGGCCCCGCAAGGGGCCTTTTTTTTGCCTGGCGTCATCGCTAGGAATTCTCCGAATCCGCGATCGCTGCGACGTCCGTCCCAGTCAGCGCGAAGGACAGCTTCCAGACTGCGGCGCAAAGGCCATCCCGGCCTGCATTACCAAGGCCTGGGCGGCCCGGGTGACCATGCCTACCTGCACGTGCGTACCTCCGCGCGCAACGCCATCGATCTCATCAAGGCCGGCCGCCATTTCCTCGGCACTGCCACGCTGTCGCCGCGCTGGGTCTCCGTGGGCCACTCGCAGGGCGGCGCCGCCGCACTCACTGCCGGCCATCTGGCACCGTCCTATGGGCCCTCGCTGCAGTACCGCGGCAGCTTCACCACCGGCACGCCCACAGCCGTCGAACTGACCGCGCTGGTCATGAAGCCCGACAACCGCGCCCCCAATCCCGGGGCAGTCAACGCCTACCACGCCTACCTGCTCGATGGCCTGCTGCAGGTGGAACCGCGCATCGCACAGGTGCTCAGCGATGAGGGCCATGCGCGGGTCGCGCTGGCGCGCCAGCAGTGCCTCGGCCCGTTGGCTGCCACCCTGGAAGGCGCCAACACAGGAGAAATGTTCAGCGCGCCGCTGACCTCGGTACCGGGCATCTGGGCACTGCTGCATGACTACCTGGGCGTGCCACGGCGGGGCTTCAGCCAGCCGCTGATGCTGGGCCACGGCAGCCAGGACCGCGACGTGCCCTATCTGACCACCCTGCTGTATGCGGTCGGCCTGGCGCTACGCGCCGAACCGGTGGCGTTCCGGCGATACCCGGTCGACCATCGGGGCACGCTCGACGCCGCGGCGGCCGATGGCCTGGCATTCGTTCGTGCGCGGCTGGGCAACGGTTCCTTCAACGAGGCCGCTGAAACCGCAGGCCTGGAACAGCTGCTCAACGAAGCCCAGTAGATCCACGCCATGCGTGGATGGGCATGCCCCGCATCAACAACGGTGCGGACCAAGGTCCGCACCCACCAGCGCTGGGTCCGGCGACCAGCCCTCAGCTCTTGTAGCCGTTGCTGATCGGGTACCGGCGCTCACGCCCGAACGCGCGGCGCGAGACCTTCGGGCCCGGCGCGGCCTGGTGGCGCTTCCACTCGCTGATGCGCACCAGCCGCAACACACGATCCACCACCGCCGCGTCATAGCCGGCGGCGACGATCTCCGTGCGCGACTGCTCCTGGTCGATGTAGCGGTACAGGATGCCGTCCAGCACATCGTAGGCCGGCAGCGAGTCCTGGTCGGTCTGGTTCTCGCGCAGTTCGGCCGATGGTGGGCGGCTGATCACCGCCGGCGGGATCACCGGTGCGCCACCCACCGTGTTGCGCCACTTGGACAGGCCGAACACCTCGGTCTTGTACAGATCCTTCAGCGGCGCATAGCCACCGCACATGTCGCCATAGATCGTGGCGTAGCCGACTGCGTATTCGCTCTTGTTGCCGGTGGTCAACAGCAGGCCACCGAACTTGTTGGCCAGCGCCATCAGGATCACGCCACGGCTGCGCGACTGCAGGTTCTCTTCGGTCACATCCGTCGTGGTGCCCTCGAACATCGGTGCCAGCGCCTGCATCAGGCCCTGGAATGCCGGCTCGATGGAAACGGCTTCCAGCTTCACGCCCAGCGCTTCGCACTGCTCGGCGGCCAGGTCGTTGGACATGCCAGCGGTATAGCGCGAGGGCAGGCGCACGGCGGTGACGTTTTCCGCGCCCAGCGCATCGACCGCCATCGCCAGCACGATCGCCGAGTCGATGCCGCCGGACAGACCCAGCCACACCTTCTTGAAACCATTCTTGCGGCAGTAGTCCTGGATGCCGCGGGTCACCGCGCGCCAGGCCAGCGCATCCATGCTTTCGTCGCCGTCGTCCATCCACACGTGCGGCATGAAGCGGCGGGTAGCGCCGTCGTACTCCACCACCAACCATTGGTCGACGAAGGCAGCCGCCGCCGGATGCACCGTGCCATCGCCATCGGCCACCACCGATGCACCATCGAACACCAGCGCATCCTGGCCGCCCACCACGTTGAGGTAGGCGATGGCCGCGCCGCTTTCGCGGGTACGTGCAGCAAGCACCGCATCGCGCTGGGCATGCTTGCCGCGTTCGTAGGGCGAAGCGTTGGGCACCACCACCAGCTGCGCACCGGAACGCACCGTATCGGCCAGCGGCTCGGCGAACCACAGGTCTTCGCAGATCAGCAGGCCAACCGGAATGCCATCAACCTCGAACACGCAGCTGCCACCGTCGGGGTCGACATCGAAGTAGCGACGCTCGTCGAACACCGCGTAATTGGGCAGCTCGCGCTTGCGGTAGGTCTGCTCCACCAGGCCATCGCGCAGCACGCTGGCAGCGTTGTAGACCACCGCACCGGCCGCCTGCGGCCAACCGACCACGGCAGTGATGCCACGGCACGCCGCGGCAATGCGGGTCATCGCCTGCTCGCACTCGTACAGGAAGCCCGGGCGCAGCAGCAGGTCCTCCGGCGGATAGCCACTGACTGCCAGCTCGGGGAACATCACCAGCCCGGCGCCGTACTCGTCGCGCGCCTGGCCGATCATCTCGATGATGCGCTCGGTGTTGCCGGCGACATCGCCAACCGGAAAGTCGAACTGCGCCATCGCGATGCGGATCGAAGCCATGAGGGTCCAGCCTGTGGTTGCAATGCCGCCATTGTAACGCCGCGCCATCTGCGCGCCGGGCGCTCCCACTCCATGGACAGGCCCTGCTCAGTAGATCCACGCCGTGCGTGGATGGGGTTGGCTGCGATGCTCAGGACACCAGACGCAGAAAGGCCGCCCGGAGGCGGCCTTTCTGTTTCAGGCAGCCGAGCGTTGGCTCGGCTCTACAGAATCGTCTGCCAGAGGCAGTCGATCTTATTTCACCAGCTTGGCGATGGCAGCGCCCAGGTCGCCCGGCGAACGCACGGTGACGACGCCAGCAGCTTCCATTGCAGCAAACTTGCCTTCGGCAGTGCCCTTGCCGCCCGATGCGATCGCACCGGCGTGGCCCATGCGCTTGCCGGCCGGAGCCGAAGCACCCGCGATGAAACCGACGACCGGCTTCTTCACGTGGTTCTTGATGTACTCGGCACCGGCTTCTTCAGCGTCGCCGCCGATTTCGCCGACCATGATGATGCCTTCGGTCTGCGGGTCTTCGTTGAACAGCTTCAGGCAGTCGACGAAGTTCAGGCCGTTGATCGGGTCACCACCGATGCCGATGCAGGTGGACTGGCCCAGGCCGACTTCGGTGGTCTGCTTGACCGCTTCATAGGTCAGGGTGCCCGAACGCGAGACGATGCCGATCTTGCCCGGCTTGTGGATGTGGCCCGGCATGATGCCGATCTTGCACTCACCCGGGGTGATGACGCCCGGGCAGTTCGGCCCGATCAGCACGGTGTCCGGATGCGAACGGGTCAGCACGTTCTTGACGCGCAGCATGTCCAGCACCGGGATGCCTTCGGTGATGCAGACGATGACCTTGATGCCGGCAGCAGCGGCTTCCAGGATCGCGTCAGCCGCGTACGGCGGCGGCACGTAGATGACCGAAGCGTTGGCGCCGGTGCTCTGCACGGCGTCGGCAACGGTGTTGAAGACCGGCAGGTCGATATGGGTGGTGCCGCCCTTGCCCGGGGTCACGCCGCCAACAACCTGGGTGCCGTACTCGATCATCTGAGTGGCGTGGAAGGTGCCCTGCTGGCCGGTGAAGCCCTGCACGATCACCTTGGTGTTCTTATTGATCAAAACTGACATTGGATTTCCTTCGGTGTCGGATCAGGCAGCGTTCTTGACAGCTTCGACGACCTTCTTGGCACCGTCGTTGATGTTGTCGGCCGGGATGATGGCCATGCCGCTGTCACGCAGCAGCTGCTTGCCTTCTTCCACGTTGGTGCCTTCCAGACGCACCACGACCGGAACCTTGACGCCCACTTCCTTCACGGCGGCGATGATGCCTTCGGCAATCATGTCGCAGCGGACGATGCCGCCGAAGATGTTGACGAAGATGCCTTCGACCTTGTCCGAGGACAGGATCAGCTTGAACGCTTCGATGACGCGCTGCTTGTTGGCACCGCCGCCCACGTCCAGGAAGTTCGCCGGCTCGCCGCCGTTGAGCTTGATGACGTCCATGGTGGCCATGGCCAGGCCTGCGCCGTTGACCATGCAGCCGATGTTGCCGTCCATGGTGACGTAGTTGATGTCCAGCTCCGAAGCGATCACTTCGGTCGGGTCTTCCTGGGTCTTGTCGCGCATGGCGACCAGGGCCTTCTGGCGGAACGCAGCGTTGTCGTCGCTGTCGAACTTGCCGTCCAGCGCGTACAGGTTGCCGTCGTCCAGGATGGCCAGCGGGTTGATTTCAACCAGCGCCAGGTCCTTTTCGTTGAACAGGCGGTACAGGTTCACCATGATGTTGGCGAACTGGCCGGCCTGCTTGGCGGTCAGGCCCAGCTTGAAGCCGAAATCACGACCGTGGTAACCCTGCACGCCTTCGACGAAGTCGACGTTCAGCGAGTGGATCAGCTCCGGGGTTTCAGCGGCGACCTGCTCGATCTCCACGCCGCCTTCCGAAGAAGCGATGTAGGTGATGGTCTTGGTGCCACGGTCAACCAGCACCGACAGGTACAGTTCCTTGACGATCTCGCCAGCGGTGGTCACCAGCACCAGGTTGACCGGCAGTTCAACGCCAGCGGTCTGGTAGGTGGCCATCTTGGTGCCGAGCATCTTGGCCGCAGCGGCCTTCACGTCGTCGGTGGTCTTGCAGAACTTGACGCCGCCAGCCTTGCCGCGGCCGCCAGCGTGGATCTGCGCCTTGACCATCCAGGGGCCCTGGCCCAGGGAGTTGGCAGCGGCAACAGCTTCGTCCGGGGTCGCAGCGACCTTGCCGGCCGGGACCGGGATGCCGTACTCGGCAAGCAGTTGTTTTGACTGGTATTCGTGGAAATTCATGCGTCACCGTGGGAATAGGAACGACCGCACGCAATTCCTCAGGGCCCCGGCGGGGCGCCGGCATGGACCGCGGCGGGCCCACTATTGTGGCCGAGCCAGCGCCGGGGCGCAAAGAAGTATGGACAAAAGGCCGGAACCGGCCAGATTTCCACGGTCATTCAGGCAGTTGCGGCACGGCCTGGACCACGTCCCCCGGGTCGGCCCCGGCCGATTGCGCAGCCCAGCCCGCTACAGGCGCCCTATACTGACCCCGTAAATTCGAGCCCACGGTGCCGGCAACCGGGCAGCGAGCAGATCCGACGATCGGGGGACGTCGGAAGGTTCGGCCCACCGCCGGCATGATCCAGTTCCAGGCAGCCAGAAGGGGAGTTCCGGCGTGTCACCCAGTGCTTCATTGATCGACCGCATCGAATCGATACCGCGGCGAGAGCTGTATTTCTTCGCCCTGTACCGGGTGCTGATCGCCTCGGTCATCGCCGCACTGCTGTACAGCCCGCTGTCGGCCATGGTCGGCGAAGCCCACCACCCTCGCCTGGCCAACAGCGTAGGCGCGGCTTACCTGCTGCTGTCCCTGTTGTGGCTGGTGATCGGCCGCAACGAACGCTGGCTGCGGCAGATCGTGGTCGGCGGCGTGCTGCTGGACATCGTCGCCGCCAGCCTGCTGGCGCACGCCCTGCCTGGTGCCAGCGCCGGCATCTCGATGTCGCTGCTGTTCAACATCGCCGCCGCTGCCACCCTGCTGCCGCTGAGCTGGGGCCTGCTGCTGGCGCTGGCCGCCAGCGTCGCCACCGCCGCCGAGTACATGTGGAAGGTACTGGAAGGCGGCGATCCCACCCGTACCCTGGCCGAACTGACGATGTTCGCCACCAGTTACCTGGCGCTGGCCTTCATCAGCTACCAGGTCGGCAACCGTGCGCGCCGCAACCAGCAGCTGGCCAACCAGCGCGGCGACGAAGTGGCCAACCTGTTCCAGATCAACGAACTGATCATCCGCCGCATGCGTACCGGCGTGGTGGTGGTGGACGCCGACAACCGCATCACCCTGGCCAACGAAGCCGCCTCGATCCTGCTCGGCGACAACGATGGCAATAGTGATTCCGGCCGCCTCGACCTGGCCAGCGTCGCCCCCGAACTTGCCCGGCGGCTGCAACGCTGGCGCAACGGCTGGGCGCAGGATGAAATGCCACTGCAGCTCAACCCCGACCAGCCGGAAGTGCAACCGCGCTTCGCCCGCCTGCTGGCCGGCAGCGACCTGGTGCTGGTGTTCCTGGATGACTCCAGCGTGGTCTCGCGCCGCGCCGAATCGCTCACCCTGTCGGCGATGGGGCGCTTCTCGGCCAGCCTTGCCCACGAGATCCGCAACCCGCTGGCGGCCATCAACTACGCCGTACAGCTGCTCGAGGAAGGCACCGGCTTCAACGACAGCGACCGCCGCCTGCTGCAGATCATCCACCAGCAGTGCCAACGCACCAACGGCATCGTTGAGAGCGTGCTGGGCCTGGCCCGGCGCGAGCGCGCCAACCCGGAAAACGTCGATCTGGCCGCCTTCGTGCGCCGCTTCGTGCTGGAGTACAAGCAGGGGCAGACGCTGGAAACCGACAGCATCGAACCGATCATCAACGACACCTCGGTGCCGGCCCAGGTCGACCCGCGCCACCTGTACCAGGTGCTGACCGTGCTGGTGCACAACGCACTGAAGTACGGCCGCATCGGCGAGCAGCCCGCGCGCGTGCGGCTGCGCGTGGCCCAGCACGAACGCAGTGCGGTGATCGACGTGATGGACCGTGGCCCCGGCATTCCCGAGACCGTCGCCGCACAGTTGTTCCGCCCCTTCTTCACCACCTCCGAGCACGGCACCGGCCTGGGCCTGTATATCGCCCGCGAGCTGTGCCGGGCCAACCAGGCGCGGCTGGATTACATTCCCGTCCCCGCCGGCGGCTCCTGCTTCCGATTGGTTCTGCCCGGCCCGCACACCCTGCTTCCGCACTGATCCTACGCGTCAAACATTTGTCGCCTTCCACCCCCTCGGCTATCTTTCCCTCCCATGAACGAAACCCGCAGCGCCCTCGTCGTCGACGATGAACGCGATATCCGCGAACTGCTGGTGTTGACCCTCGGCCGCATGGGCCTGCGCATCAGCACCGCCGCCAACCTCGCCGAAGCCCGCGAACTGCTGGCCAGCAATCCGTACGACCTGTGCATCACCGACATGCGCCTGCCAGACGGCAACGGCATCGAACTGGTCAGCGAGATCGCCCAGCACTACCCACGCACGCCGGTGGCGATGATCACCGCCTTCGGCAGCATGGATCTGGCAGTGGAAGCACTGAAAGCCGGCGCCTTCGATTTCGTCAGCAAGCCGGTGGACATCACCGTGCTGCGCGGCCTGGTCAAGCATGCGCTGGAACTCAACAACAGCGAACGCCCCGTTGCCGGACCCGCCGCAGAACAAGCCGCGCGCCTGCTCGGCGAATCGCCGGCCATGGACGTGCTGCGCGCCACCATCAGCAAGGTCGCGCGCAGCCAGGCACCGGTCTACATCCTCGGCGAATCCGGCGTAGGCAAGGAACTGGTCGCACGCACCATCCACGCACAGGGTGCACGCGCGGCCGGGCCGTTCGTACCGGTCAACTGTGGCGCCATCCCCACCGAGTTGATGGAAAGCGAGTTCTTCGGCCACCGCAAGGGCAGCTTCACCGGCGCCCATGCCGACAAGCCGGGGCTGTTCCAGGCCGCGCACGGCGGCACCCTGTTCCTGGATGAAGTGGCCGAACTGCCGCTGCAGATGCAGGTAAAACTGCTGCGTGCGATCCAGGAGAAGTCGGTGCGCGCGGTTGGCGCGCCCAGCGAAGAACCGGTGGACGTGCGCATCCTTTCGGCCACGCACAAGGATCTGGCCGAGCTGGTCGAGGACGGGCGTTTCCGCCACGACCTGTACTACCGCATCAACGTGATCGAACTGCGCGTGCCGCCGCTGCGCGAGCGCCGCCAGGACCTGCCGGCGCTGGCCGCATCGATCCTGGCACGGCTGGCCCGCAGCCATGGCCGCGCCACCCCGCTGCTGGCGCCTTCGGCGCTGGACGCGCTGGCGCAGTACGGTTTCCCCGGCAATGTGCGCGAGCTGGAGAACATCCTGGAACGCGCGCTGGCGCTGGCGGAAGAAGACTGCATCGGTGCCGATGACCTGCGCCTGCCGCAGCACGCGCCGCGCTCGCCGGGCAGTGCTGCGCACGCCGAAGCCGTGGTTGATCTGCATCCCGGCAGTGCCGCCCTGCCCTCGTATATCGAGCAGCTTGAGCGCAGTGCGATCCAGCGCGCGCTGGAAGAAAACCGCTGGAACAAGACCCGTACCGCCGCGCAGCTGGGCATCACCTTCCGCGCACTGCGTTACAAGCTGAAGAAGCTGGGAATGGAATAGGTAGTGCCGGCCGCTGGCCGGCAACCTCATGCATCACGCATCCACGCATGGCGTGGATCTACTGGGCGCTGACCGCGCATCCACGCATGGCGTGGATCTACTGGACGCTGACCGCCATCCACGCATGGCGTGGATCTACTGCATCAATCCTTGGTGACGCGGTTGATCTCGGCCAGGCTGGTCACACCTGCAGCCGCCTTCTTCAATGCCGACTGCCGCAGGTCATTCACGCCGATGGCCTGTGCGGCCTCGGCGATCTGCAGCGCATTGCCGCCAGCCAATACGATCGTGGAGATCTCATCGGTCATCGGCATCACCTGGTAGATACCGGTACGGCCCTTGTAGCCCTCGGTGCATTCGTCGCAGCCTACCGCCTCATACAGCTCGATGCCTGCATCCAGCTGCGCCTGGGTGAAGCCCTCGGCCAGCAGTGCGTGCGCTGGCAGATTGGCCGGGCGCTTGCAGTTGTTGCACAACCGGCGCGCCAGGCGCTGGGCGATCACCAGGGTCACCGAACTGGTGATGTTGTAAGGCGCAATGCCCATGTTCATCAGGCGCGCGATGGTCTGCGGCGCGTCGTTGGTATGCAGCGTGGACAGCACCATGTGACCGGTCTGCGCGGCCTTGATCGCAATTTCCGCCGTCTCCAGATCGCGGATTTCGCCGACCATGATGATGTCCGGATCCTGTCGCAGGAACGAGCGCAGGGCGGCGGCAAAGGTCATGCCGCGCTTGTTGTTCTGCTGCACCTGGTTGACGCCGGGCAGGCGGATTTCCACCGGGTCTTCGGCCGTGGAAATGTTGCGGGTCTCGTCGTTGAGGATGCCCAGCGCGGTATACAGCGACACCGTCTTTCCCGAGCCGGTCGGGCCGGTCACCAGTACCATGCCATACGGTTTGTGGATCGCTTCCAGGAACAGCTTCTGCTGGTCCGGCTCATAACCCAGCTTGTCGATACCCAGCTTGGCCGCGCTGCCATCGAGGATACGCAGCACCACCTTCTCGCCAAACAGCGTCGGCAGGGTGCTGACGCGGAAATCGATCTGCTTGGTCTTGGAAAGATTGAGCTTGATGCGGCCGTCCTGCGGCACGCGCTTTTCAGCGATATCCAGCTGCGCCATCACCTTCAGGCGCGCGGCAATGCGCTGGTTGAGCTTGTTCGGCGCGCGCGCGACCATCTTCAGCAGGCCGTCGATGCGCAGGCGCACGCGGTAATCGTCTTCGTAGGGCTCGAAGTGGATGTCCGACGCACCCTTGCGGATGGCATCAATCAACACCTTGTTGACGAACTTCACCACCGGGGTATCGTCGCCCTTGGCGTCGATGCCGCTGTCGGTGCTGGCCATGTCGTCGTCGCCACCGCCAACATCGAGGTTGGCCATGCCGTCGTCATCGCCACCCAGCGTATCGCCGATGGTGTCGTGGCTGGACTGCCACTGCTCCAGCGTGCGGCGGATCTGATCCTCGTCCACCAGGATCGGTTCCACCACCAGATTGGTATGGAACTTGATTTCGTCCAGCGAATGGGTGGGATTGCTGGTGCCGACGAACAGCTTGCCGCCGCGTTTGAACAGCGGCAGCACATTGTGCTTGCGCAGTAGCTCCTCGCTGACCAGGCTCATCGCGTTCTGGCTGCTGTCGAAGGTGGAGACATCGAACAGCGGCATGCCGAACTCGAGTGAGTTGGCGGCAGCCAATTGGGCCGCGCCGACGACCTTGTTCTGCGCAAACCAGGTGGGTAGCGGCTGACGCGCGACGGTGGCCTTGGCCATGGCATCGCGAGCGGCCACTTCATCCAGGGCGCCGTCCTGCACCAAGCGACGGGCCAAGCCGGTGATGCCGACGAGGTTGGCGGTGGTTACGGTGTTCATCATTGCGCTCCTACTCCCTCCCGCAGATTACCGGAGGTACCCGTCCGGCGGAAGCTTCCGTGAAACCCGAAAATCGGCCCAACAGAAGTCCACTCGACCGTCGGGGCTGCTATCTGCATCCGGCCGGAACGTGCTGCGCAGCGCCGGACACCGTACTGCAGCTCCACTGCACCAATTCGCTGGGATTGAACGATGGCGCCAACTGAAGGGTGACACTCCCGGCTTTAGATGTAGTGACCACCGTCAAGATCCCGTTGCCCGAACAGGTAAGCGAACGAACATTGCTTGTCGCTGCTGTGACAGAACTGACGCCGGAGCACGCCGTAGCATCGAGCGCGTTGATGTTGTTAATGTTCTCGGTCACGGTTACCTTCGCAAAAGACACCAACGCCAGCGCTTCGGACACGCGCGCACGAACGGTGTAGTCCTGATACGCAGGCAAAGCCAGCGCACCGAGGATGGCGATGACTGCGACGACAACCATCAACTCGATCAAAGAAAATCCAGCTTGAAGCTTCACGATATGTGCCTCCCCATGGCACCGCCCGCAGAAACGGGCATCACGAATTGAAGAACCCCGCCTTGGCGGGGTTCTTCAAGATCAGCTGCTAGCCCGCTATTAGCGGCATTCAGCCGGGTAGTAAGCCGACTTGCCGCCAGTACCAGTACAAGCCCAGGTCGTGCCCACGCCACCAGCAGCGGCCGGAGTCGGGGCGAAGGTCAGAGTGACACCGCCAGCCTTGGTGGTGGTGGTTACGCCAATTGCGCCACTAGCCGAATCGCAGGTCATGCTGGCCAGATTGGCGGTCGCAGTGGTGTTGGCGGCATCAACGCCAGCGCAGGCGTCCGGAATAGCGGTCAGCGTACCGCCGTTGTTAGCGATATTCTCTGCGACAGTCACTTTGGCACCGCCAGCAATCACCGCAGCTTCCGAAACTCGAGCGCGGATGGTGTAGTCCTGATAAGCCGGCAGAGCAATTGCTGCCAGGATGGCGATGATCGCGACAACGATCATCAGTTCGATAAGGGTGAAGCCCTTCTGGTTCTTCATAGTGATACATCCCCAAGATAGTGGTGGTTGAGTCAGTGCGCAGGATCGATCCGGCCATCGGCCGGCTGAGCGGGTCCTGCACCCTGCGGGTGGATCAACGCAGGTTGCGTGCCAACCCCGGCACGCCTCCCCCTGGATTTCCCCGGGCCCATGATGGCAGCAATTTCCACGATGTGAACCCCCCAGTCATCATTCTGCGACGGACCCAGCAATGTGACGCAGTGCGTCACCTTTGGCCGGCAGCCGGCACGAAATTGCGTTCCGGCCCCCTCTAGATCTGCCAAGTCGGTGATGAACCCGCTACCATCGGCAGATGCCCGTCTGGGGATGGCGGGCCGGGGAGCCAACATGTCTGTCAGTCGCAGTGCGATCAAGAAAGAGCCGGTGGCGCGCGCCACCATGGAGTTGCAGCCGTTTGTCTGGCAGGGGACCGACAAGCGGGGCGTGAAAATGAAAGGCGAGCAGCTGGCGAAGAATGCCAACCTGCTGCGCGCCGAACTGCGCCGGCAGGGCATCAATCCCGGCCAGGTCAAGGTCAAGCCGAAGCCGCTGTTCGGCGCGGCCGGCAAGGCCGTCGGCGCGAAAGACATTGCCTTCTTCAGCCGACAGATGGCCACCATGATGAAGTCCGGCGTGCCGATCGTCTCGGCACTGGAAATCATCGGCAGCGGGCACAAGAACCCGCGCATGAAGAAGATGGTGGATGGCATCCGCACCGATATCGAGGGCGGTTCCTCGCTGTACGAGGCGGTCAGCAAGCATCCGGTGCAGTTCGATGAGCTGTACCGCAACCTGGTGCGGGCCGGCGAAGGCGCCGGCGTGCTGGAAACGGTGCTGGACACGGTGGCCACCTACAAGGAGAACATCGAAGGCCTGAAGGGCAAGATCAAGAAGGCCCTGTTCTACCCGGCGATGGTGGTGGTGGTGGCCCTGCTGGTCAGCGCCATCATGCTGATCTTCGTGGTACCGCAGTTCGAGGAGGTTTTCAGTGGCTTCGGCGCCGAACTGCCGGCCTTTACCCAGATGATCGTCGGGCTGTCCCGCTTCATGGTTTCGTGGTGGTGGTTGATCGCAATCGTTCTTGTAGGTGCCGGCGTTGGCTTCACCATGGCCTACAAGCGCTCACCCAGCATGCAGCACACCATGGACCGCTTGATCCTGAAGGTCCCGGTCATTGGCCAGATCATGCACAACAGCGCCATTGCCCGCTTCGCCCGCACCACCGCTGTGACTTTCAAGGCTGGTGTGCCACTTGTGGAAGCGCTGGGCATCGTCGCGGGCGCCACCGGCAACAAGGTCTACGAAGAGGCCGTGCTGCGCATGCGCGACGATGTCTCCGTGGGCTATCCGGTCAACATGGCGATGAAACAGACCGCCCTGTTCCCACACATGGTCATCCAGATGACCGGCATCGGCGAAGAGGCCGGTGCGCTGGATGCCATGCTGTTCAAGGTTGCCGAGTATTATGAGCAGGAGGTCAACAACGCCGTGGATGCCTTGAGCAGCCTGCTTGAACCGATGATCATGGTCTTCATCGGCGTTGTCGTAGGCGGTATGGTCATCGGCATGTACCTGCCCATCTTCAAACTCGGCGCCGTCGTCGGCTAAAGGTAACAATGGCATTTCTCGACCAGCATCCCGGCCTCGGCTATCCCGCTGCGGCCGGCCTGGGACTGCTTCTGGGCAGCTTCCTGAACGTTGTCATCCTGCGCCTGCCCAAGCGGCTGGAATGGCAGTGGAAGCGCGATGCGCGCGAGGTGCTGGAAGAGCCGGACTTCTACGAGCCGCCCCCGCCGGGCATCGTGGTGGAGCCGTCGCACTGCCCGCACTGCAAGCACAAGCTGGCCTGGTACGAGAACATCCCGCTGTTCAGCTGGATCATCCAGGGCGGCAAGTGCCGCCACTGCAAGGCGCCGATCTCCATCCAGTACCCGCTGGTGGAAGCGCTGACCGCAGTGATGGTGCTGGCCTGCGTGTGGCAGTTCGGCTTTGGCTGGCAGGGCTTCGGCGCGATCGTGCTGACCTGCTTCCTGATCGCCCTGTCCGGCATTGACCTGCGCACCCAGCTGCTACCGGACCAGTTGACCCTGCCCCTGATGTGGCTGGGGTTGATAGGCAGCATCGACAACCTGTACATGCCTGCCAAACCGGCCCTGCTCGGCGCCCTGCTGGGCTACCTGTCGCTGTGGTCGGTGTGGTGGCTGTTCAAGCAGCTGACCGGCAAGGAAGGTATGGGCCACGGCGATTTCAAGCTGCTGGCCGCGCTGGGCGCGTGGTGCGGGATGAAGGGCATCCTGCCGATCATCCTGATGTCGTCGGTGCTGGGCGCCCTCATCGGCTCGATCTGGCTGTACAGCCGTGGCCGTGACCGGGCGACGCCGATCCCGTTCGGGCCCTACCTGGCGCTGGCCGGCTGGCTGTTCTTCATGTGGGGCGAGCCCCTGCTGAACCAGTATCTGGTGATGAGCGGACTGCGCTGAGGGGAGCCCCCATGAGCCAGTATGTGGTGGGCCTGACCGGCGGCATCGCCTCGGGCAAGAGTGAGGTGACCCGGCGCTTCGAGGCGCTGGGGATTGTTGTGGCCGATGCCGACCTGGCCGCGCGCGCGGTGGTGGCGGTGGGCAGCCCTGCCCTGTCCTTGATTGCCGAGCGCTTCGGCGCTGACATGCTGCTGGCCGACGGCAGCTTGGACCGTGCCCGCCTGCGGGCCCACATCTTTGCAGACCCGGCCGAGCGGGTGGCGCTGGAAGCGATCACCCACCCGGCCATCCGCCGGCTGATGCAGCAGCAGTGCGAGCAGGCCGCCAGCCCCTATGCGCTGGCGGCGATCCCGCTGTTGACCGAAGTGGGCGGTCGCCAGGCCTACCCGTGGCTGGACCGGGTGTTGCTGGTGGATGCCCCGGAGGCCGTGCAGCACGCCCGGCTGATGCAGCGCGACGGCATCGACGCCGCGCTGGCCGACCAGATGATCGCCGCCCAGGCCAGCCGCGCGCAGCGCTTGGCGCTGGCTGATGACGTGGTGGTCAATGATGGCCATCCGGATGACCTGCAGGCGCAGGTGGAGCGGTTGCATGCTCGATATCTGGGGTTGGCTGCCGGGTAAGCCGGCAGGTCTACCGGCTCCGCGCGACAGGCATCCACGCATGGCGTGGATCTACTCCAGTTGCTGGCGGGCGTAGCGGGCCAGTTCGCGGGTAGCCAGCAACAGGCCCTCCACTACGTCCGGCGGCAGCTGCTGGCCTGCGCTGCCCTGCACTCGTGCCGCTTCGGCGGCGTGCAGCATCTGGATCAACGCATTGAGGCCAGCCAGGGTGCGGCTGAGGCTGGCCAGGGTTACCGCCTGCGACGGGGTGAGACCGGCGCCCTGCCGGGTCTGGCCATCAGCGTTGTCGCGGCCATCCATGCGTGCCATCAGTGCCGGCAGCAGGTCGCTGGGTTCGGCCAGCACGTCTTCGATGCGTTCGGCGATGTCGGCCGGCAACTGGTCGGCGGATTCGCCGACCAGGCGGCGCAGGTTCGGATAGGTGGTGCGTGTAGACATGGCAGTGCTCCTCGCAGACGGCAAGGCCACCCGCAGATGCGAGGTGGCGGACGGTGCGGGTTGGCGTACCGGATCACAACAATCAACAAAACACTCCGGCGGACTCTTCAAAGTCCCCACGCACCGCCCGCCGAAGCAAGGGCATCGCGATGCATTCTCCATGACGGCCTTCGGCGCATCAGAGGTTTGTTGATTGTTGGGTCGATTTCAGGACGCCAATCCCGGCCGGGGCGATGACCCCGACCGTGCCATCTCGCCAGCTGCATGCATTGCGGTCATGAGGCGAAAACGCCATGTGGGCCAACCGTCTGCGGAACCGTGCGGTGGGACACGCACAGGGCGCGGAGTGCATCACGCAGGTGTCGTGCTGGACCAGAAACGCCGCACCTTCGCGAAAGCTGCATTGGAGCTGCATGCGACATTTCGCGCCGAGCGGGAGATTTCGACGACCGATGGATTCGTGCCGACCAAGGTCGGCACCCACCAAAGCAGCATCGACGACGGATGGATTCGTGCCGACCAAGGTCGGCACCTACCAAAGCGGCAGCCAGAAGGGGTTACAGCGGCTTCGGCGAGAACGTCAGCGTGGCGATCACGCCACGGGCGCCGCCCGGGCGCACGCTTACCTGCCAGCCGTACAAATCGCACAGGCGGCTGACGATCGACAGGCCGATGCCGCCGCCCTGCGAGTGACCGGCATGGGTACCGCGGTAGCCGCGCTGGAACAGCTTGGCGGCATCTTCCTCGCTCAGGCCCGGCCCGCTGTCGGTCACCGACACGGCGTTGGCACCCACATGCACGCGCACCTCGCCATCCTGCGAATACTTCACCGCGTTGCCGATCAGGTTGCCCAGCGCCACTGACAACGCCGCTTCGGGGGCGTCGATGACCAGGTCGCGTTCGCCATCCAGATGCAGTTCCAGCGGCTTGCCACCCAACTGCGCGCGATGCGCATCCAGCAGCTGTTCGGCCACACGCGCCACATTGCTGCTGCCCTGCCCGCGTTCGTTGCGCGACAGCAGCAACAGCGCGCCGATCAGATCGCTGCACTGTTGCTCGGCACGTTGGATGCGCTGCAGGCGCTGCAGCACCTTCTCGTCCAGGCCCGGGCGGGTCAGCAGCAGCTCGGTAGCGCCACGGATCACCGCCAGCGGCGTACGCAGCTCATGGCTGACGTCCGCATTGAACTCACGGTCGCGCTGCACCACTTCGGTCAGCCGCGAGGAATAGTCATCCAACGCCTGTGCCAACTGGCCCACTTCGTCATCCGGGAAGCGCGGCGCCAACGGCTCGGGCTCACTGGTACCGCCACGATACGCACGCAGGCGTGCGGCCAGATCCGAGACCGGCTTCATCACCTTGGAGGCCGACCACCAGCCCAGCACCAGCGACAGCAGGCTGAATACCAGCACCGACAGGAACAGCGCGCGGTTGAGCTGTTGCCCACCGCGAACGCTGTCGGTCATGTCGTAGGCCAGGAACGCCCAGGCATCAGGGGTCTTGCGCACGGCCAGCTTGTAGGAATAACGCTCGCCGCGCTCGTCCACACCGCCCATGTTGTACAGGCCGTCCTTGAACTCGTACCAGTCCGGCTCTTCCTCGCGCAGCGCCTCGAACTTGTCCGGCTTGATCAGGCGCGCGCGCATCTGCTGCACCGGCAGATCGGGGTTGCGGTCCGGGCTTTCGTAGTAACGCCGCACGTACTCGCTGATGTTGCGGTTCATCACGTCTTCCACCAACTGGTTTTCCACCCGCATGCGGGCCCAGTTGGTGGCAAACGCGAACAGTGTCGTCAGGCAGAAGCCCAACAACACGAACGAGACGATGATGCGGCTGCGCAGGCGCCGCCGATAAGGCGTGCGCCGGCGCTCCCCCTTGCTTGCCACCGAATCAGGCTTCCGGCGTGGCGATGCGGTATCCGATGCCATGGCGGGTCTGGATCATCGGCACTTCAAAGGGCTTGTCCACCACGGCGCGTAGGCCGTGGATGTGCACGCGCAGCGAATCGGAGTCCGGCAGCTCTTCGCCCCAGACACGGGTTTCCAGTTCCTGCCGGGTGACCACGGCCGGGGCCGCCTCCATCAGCGCCTGCAGGATCTTCAGTGCGGTCGGGTTGAGCTGCAGCAGCTTGCCCTGGCGGCGCACTTCCAGCGTGTCCAGGTTGTATTCCAGGTCACCGGTTTCCAGCACGCGGGTCTGCACGCCCTTGCCGCGACGCGACAGGGCGTTCAGACGCACTTCCACTTCCTGCAACGCGAACGGCTTGATCAGGTAGTCGTCAGCACCGGAATCGAAGCCGGCCAGCTTGTTGTCCAGCGAGTCGCGCGCGGTCAGCATCAGCACCGGGGTCTGCTTGCGCGCTTCATTGCGAAGCTTGCGGCAGACTTCGATGCCGTCCATGCCGGGCAGGTTGAGATCCAGGACAATCGCGTCGAACTCGTGCACGACAGCCAGATGCAACCCGGTCACTCCGTCGGCAGCGAAGTCCACGGTGTGGCCCCGGTCCTCGAGGTAGTCGCCCAGATTGGCCGCAATGTCGCTGTTGTCTTCGATTACCAGGATTCTCACTGTCACCTCTAATTGACGAATTTACCGACGCGCTGGGCCTGGCCCATGTCGCGCTGTGCCTTGTCCTTCTGCCGAGCACGCTCGGCGACGGTCAAGCACTGCGTGGACGACATGTTGGAACCAATGGCCTTCTCACGTCGGCATATTAGACGACTATCTTCACGGGCCCGTGTCAAAACGGTGTTCACGACCTGCTGATCGTTGAAGACCTCAGTTCGTACCGATTCAGGCATCGCGTCCTTGGTCGGGTACTGCTCGGCGGCGGCGCGGATCCGAACCAGGGTCTCGCGAACCTTGCCGCGCTCTTCCTGACGCAGTTCGGAATAGGTTTCGCCGTCGTTGAGCTCGATCTCGATGCGCTCTACCTGCTGCAGCAGCGGCTTGCCCGGCAGGAATACCTCTTCGGCACTCTTGGCTCCTGCCGAGGCAGCGGCAAGGGCCAACGCCGAAACCAGAACCGCTGATATCACTGGATGCTTCATGACAAACGAATCCCTGTCTGAGGTGAACGCCGACTGTATGCGGATGCGCGCTCTGCCAGCAAGTGCTGACTGGCAGGGTGCAGGTAGCCTTACAGCTTGGAGTCCGGGTTCAAGTTGCTGTAGGTGCGCTGGTCGTTGAGCAGGGCCTTGCCCTTCTCTTCGATACGACGCCGTTCGGCCACGGTCAGGCAGCGGCTCTTGGGCATGTTGCTGCCCGTGGTGCGCTGGTACGAGCAGATCTGGCGGCTGTCGTCGTGGGCGCGCGTCAGGATGCTGTTGACCCGCTCCTGATCGTTGAAAACGTCATTCTGCACCTGTGGCGGCAGCTCCTGGACGGTCTGCCGGTCGCCCATCCGCTGGGTGATCCGCGCCAGTGCCTGCTTGACCTGACTGCGGTCCTCGGCGGAGATTTCGCTGTAATCGCCCTGCTGCAGGGCTTTTTCGACCTGGCGGACCTGCTCGGCCACCGGGGTCTGGCGGTCCATCTGCACAGCTGCCTTTTCCGGCTTGGCCAGTGCAACGCCAGGCAGGCACAGCAACAGCACGATCATCGTGGTGCGGTACATCGCCAACCTCCCGATCCTTCGGAACGAAGGCCCAACTCTACGAGTGTCCCCGCGCCCCCACAAGGGACCCTTGGCAGGGGGACATCGAGCATAAAAAAGACCCAGGCGGTGCACCCGCCTGAGCCTGAAGTTGTATCCCGATACCGATCCTGCTGAGAGGCAGAGCTGCGGTTCGTTGAAGGCTACGCCCGGGGCGATTAAAGCGGTGTTAAACCCGCCAACCCTGCCTGAATTAAATTTCAAGTCACTGAAATATCAAGATTTTTTGATTTTCTCGACATGCTCGATGATGCGTGCAGCCACATCCACCCCGCAGGCGGCCTCGATCCCTTCCAGGCCGGGGGTGGAGTTCACCTCCAGCACCAGCGGGCCGCGTTCGGAGCGGATCAGGTCCACCCCGCAGACGCCCAGCCCCAGTGCCTTGGCCGAACGCACCGCCATCTGCTGCTCGGCCCGGCTGGCCTTGGATGCCATGGCGGTGCCGCCAGCGTGCAGGTTCGAGCGGAAATCCCCCTCCGGGGCCTGGCGCTGCATCGACGCCACCACCTGGTCGCCGACCACGAAGCAACGCAGGTCGGCGCCCTTGGCCTCGCCGATGAACTCCTGCATCAGGAAGTTGGCATACAGCCCACGCAGGGCTTCGACGATGCCGCGCGACGCGCTGGCCTTCTCGGTGAGGATCACACCGCGGCCCTGGGTGCCTTCATTGAGCTTCACCACGTGCGGCGGCGGGCCGAGCATGGACAACAGGTCGACGGTGTCATCCGGGTTGTCGCCAAAGACGGTGACCGGCATGTCGATGCCCCTTGCTGCCAGCAGTTGGTGCGCCCGCAGCTTGTCGCGCGAGCGCAGGATCGCGTCGGACGGATTGGGCGTGCGCGCGCCCATCAGTTCGAACTGGCGCAATACTGCGGTGCCATAGCGGGTGACCGAAGCGCCGATGCGCGGGATGACCGCGTCCACGCCAGTCATCGGCCGGCCCTTGTAGTGCATGGAAAAGCCGTCCGTGGCGATGCGCATGTAGCAGCGCAGCGGATCCAGGATGCGTACGGTATGGCCGCGCGCGCGCGCGGCCTCGACCAGCCGACGGGTGGAATACAGCCGGGTGTTGCGGGACAGGATGGCGAGCTTCATCGCAGTGGGATCGGTCGGCAGGCGCGCAGCATAGCGTGGCGACGTTGCGTCTGGATGATGCTGTTCGGTCCACGCGCGGCAGTAGCTGCCCAGCTCAATCGGGGCCTGGCAGCGCCGACGGATAAGCGCGCGCCGCTTCGCCCAGCGCCGCGATGCAGGCCATCTGGATCGCCGATCCACTGAAGGCCTCCTGATAGATCTGCCCGATCAACTGCGCCGCCTCCGGGCCACCGGCGCGCCCGAGTGCTCGAACCGCTTCAACCTGTTTGGCCGAGCCGATGCCGGCGGAAAGAAAGATCCGATGCAGCGCGGTGACGACGTCATCCCTGCGATCCATGCCTGCGTACTCCCTGAAATGAGAGCAACACGCTAGCGAAGACCGCAGCGGTCGGACATGCGGATTGTTTGAATCTGCACGCTGTGCGCAAACGAAAAACCCCGGAAACGACAATGCCGCTTCCGGGGCTTGGTCACCGCCGGCGGCCGCCGAGGCTCCAGTGCTTCCTTGACGCGCTCCAGCTCCTTCGTCCCCGCCGCAGCCGAGCGACGGGCCTGCTACAACTGCTCGACAGTTAGGGGCAATGCCGGCATCAGCGGCGGCAGTTCGGTGGGCGCACTGTCCACCAGACGGGTTACCGCTTTCGCTCGCCTCAGCTCGGGGTAGAGTCTGACCGCGCACCACCGCTCGGCGTGGCGCTTTTTCTGCCGATGATCGATCTTCAAGCGTGTAGAGCTTTCTTCTCTATCTCATTCCTGCTCAACGCCCGCCATGAAGGAATTCCCTACACTCCCATTGAACGAACGCCTATTGCGGAACCTGACTCGACATTGCGATTGTCGGTCTGCAGAAGAAGTGGCCAGCCACCATTCATGCAAACAAGAAGGGGCATGAATGGCTTGATTCTCTCCAGGAACCAAGTTTCAACCACCACCGGTTGGATTGCATTCGATCCAAATATTGAGCGGCAAGTGTCAGCAAAGAAGCGCTATCGCCCATGGAGATTCCAATGTCACCCTCGACCCCAAAGTACGGCATTCGCTACAAGTGCATGCGTCTATCCACGTTCACACTCATCGCTGGCATGGCCACGGCCTGCTCGCTGCAGAACAACGATGCTAAACCGGTCAATAGTGGATCATCGACTGAGGAACCCGCCGCAAGCGCAGAGACTCAAGGCGTCAAGCCAAAACCAATCGCAGTTCAGGCCGACCTCGAATCTGCCCAACGACTGCCAGATGTTCCAGTGGCAGACCTGTATGCGTCGCTTAGCAACAGAGCAGATGCAGGGGACTTGGAAGCGAAGCGACAACTGTTCCTGGTACTGAACGAGTGCCGCATTGCAATGCAGCCTGACAGACCAATCGATTACTCCAGCAGCCAGGTCTCCCCGGATTTACTCAAGGCCAGCGGGAAAACGCGAGAGCAATTCCTGGCCGATCAGCAACTGAAATCCCTCACTTCCACGGAAGAAAAACTAAAACGTTGCGAGGGCATTCCAAGAGATGCGCTCAAGGAAACAGCCAGATGGCTGAAAGAAGCAGCCGAAGGGGGTGATACCTACGCTCGACTGGCCTACTACAACTATCTGGACCTTGTTGTTGGAGATCAACGAACGCAAGAAGCCTCACCCGAAAAAGTTGAAGAATTCAATACCGACTCCTTCCGCTACTTAAAAAGTGTAGCGGATGCTGGCAGTGCAGATGGACTTTTCTCGCTCGGAACGGCGTATCAGCGCGGCATCATTACGCCGGAGGATCCTGTCCGCGCCTATGCCTACAAAAAGGCTGCGGGAGAACTGACGCCCATTGGTGGAAACGCTCAGGCACTGGATCTAATGGCCAGGTCCATGACTCCGTCTGAGCTTGAGCAAGCCAATGAACTAGCCATTTCGCTGGCACAAAGGAGTGGGAAATGAAGGCCTGGTTGACCGCAACCATTTTTTTTACTTCCCTATTGGCGGCGATTGCGTATGTGCACGCGCAGGTGCCTGGCTCGAGAAAAATCGGCACTTATCCATGTACCAACTGCATGCTCGGCTACCCGAGAGTTGATCCTGCTACTGCCAATGAGCTACTGCTCGCTCAAGACAGCTTCAACCGGCTTGTTTCCATACAGCCTCTGTGGATCGTCCCTGGCGACGTTATAACAATGTGCAACGGTGCAGCCTGCGTTGACTACCAAGTGACCGTGGGTGGCGACGGTTACATCGGAATCAAGTACGAGACCCAGACCAGCACCACCCCGGTGGGTGGCGGTGGCGGCGGCGGCACTGGATCGGGCTCTGGATATGGAGGTGGTCAAGGCGTCGGAAACGGTGGTGGAGCCAACCCCGGAAGCGGGTGCTATGGCAATTGCGGCCAGACTGGCACCGTAACTACGGGGCCCGCTGGCCCGCCCAAGCCAACTCGACCTCCTACCCACGAGAATTGAAGCGGCGGATCTGGATTGCATAGATGGGCGGCCTTCTTAGGCCGCCCTTTCAGTTGCCAGCGCGCCAATCGTCTGCTGGACAACGTCTGGTAACCGGCGGTCAGCTGGGCCGGAATCGCCCCAGTGCAGGTCCCGCGCATCTGTACGGCCACGGGAGGCAGCTGGTGTTGCAAAGGGAGAGTTCCAGCTCCGCGATCTCCGCTCGAAGGCGGGGACGGACAATGTTGATTCGACAATGGACATTCGCGAAGCGCAGATCCAGCCGGGGCATTCATCACGGGAGCGCTATGGCGACTTAGCCTGCAAATCAAGCGAAATTGCACACATCAACCAATCGCGAGATCAGCAGGATGATGATGGAGGGGTTTCCAAACTATCGGACTCGAGTTTTCTCGGTCCAACACGTTTATCGTCGACGCAGACCAGTGGCCTGCAGTTGCCGAGATTTTCCGCTGCGGCGACGTGCAGGGAACCGTGTCAGAAGAGAAATGCGCCGTACATCGCTTCTCTGACGCTACGCTATCAGTCAGCAAATCTAGTTACATCGACACGCTGATCTTGTTCCAGGCTGCCGATGCCGAAAACGCCCGGAAGGCATAGTGCCTGCTGGATGCTAAGTCCTAGGCAGAAGATCCGTTTGCGGAACGGCTCGCATATTGCGGAGCGCCCAGATCTCCGCAAACCGTTGGGAGGCATGGAGCGGGCGAAGGGAATCGAACCCTCGTCAGTAGCTTGGGAAGCTACAGCTCTACCATTGAGCTACGCCCGCGTTGCAGGGCTGAAGTCTATGCGGACCTGCCGGGTTTGCGCAATGGCAACCGCTGCCAGCGGCTCGCCGGGCAAGGCCCGGCGCTACCGTGTGACGGTGACGGCAGGCCCGCAGGCCTGCCGTCGTCTGCATCAGAAGCTGCCGCTGAAGCTGGCAAACAGCGTCGCGTCCTGCGCACGCTTCTGCAGGGTGGTAGCGCTCAGACCGATGTTGCTCTGCAGGCCGAACAGTTCCATGCGCGCGCCCAGGATGGCGGTCGCATAGTTCTTGTCGAAGTCCATGCCCGGCACGCGGTACATGCCCACGTCCGGCAGGCTCTGCACCCAGGCGCTGGCCTGCTTGGTGTCTTCGAACTCGTGGTCGTAGGTCACCTGCACATACGGCTTGACGGTGCCGCCGTCGAAGCGGGCCTGCCAACCGATACGGCCGACGGTGGAATCGACATCCTGCTTGCCGTAGCCCAGCGCAGTAGCGAGGGTGCCGGCATCGGCGCTTTCGGTGTAACCGTCGATCTTGACCTGCTGCCAGATCACCGAGGCGATCGGGCCGTGGCGGAAGCCGCCTTCGGTACCGAACTCGTAACCGGCGTTCAGGGCGGCGGTCAGGTTGCTGCCGTCCGGCGAGCCGCTGTGCTCACGGGTTGCAGGGCCGAGCTGGACCTTGCGGTTCACGTCATAGGACAGCCAAGTGTAGCTGACCTGGCCGTTGACCCAGATGCGGTCACCGTACCAGCCAGCGAACAGACCGGCGGTAGTGTCCTTCTGGGTAAAGTCGCCACGGCTGTTGCCGAAGTCGGCATTCAGACGGCCAAAGCCGGCGAAGCCGCCGAAGACCATGCCGTCACGCGCCCAGTCGATACCGAACAGGCCGGCCGGAGCCAGGCCGTCGTACAGATCGGCGTGGTCGTAGCGCTGCATGTCGCCGCGCACGCCGCCCCACCACGACAGGCCGTCAGCCGGGCGACCCGCCTGGTGCAGACTGACCTGGTCGGCGCGCGAGCGGCCGATGGTTTGTGCCGAATGGCTCAGCACCTGCTGCAGGCGCGGACCTTCGAGGACCGACACCGCGTACTGGCCCAGCAACGCATGACCGGCGGTGGTCGGGTGCACGCCGTCGGCGAATAGATAGGCGGTGGCCGCATCCGGGCTGACGTAGCTGGTCGGGTTGCAGGTGAGGATGCTGGTGGTGGAGTCAGCAGGGTTGATCCTGCAACCGGTGTCGGTGACGTTGCGGAAACCGTACATGGCCGGGTTGGCCGCCACTTCACGCAACACGGTGAAGGTGTCGAGCGGGATGAACTCGATGCCGGCCTGCTTCAGGCCGCCATACAGGGCCTTGTTGTAGCCAGCCGCCAGCGCGGTGGCCTGCGCGGCACCGGCCGGACCCAGCGAGCGGAACTGCGGAGCAATGCCGACGTCGGGCAGGTTGGGCACCAGCACGTACTCGGCACCGGCCTGCTTGAGGGCGCCCACCAGGGCCACCTGGTCGGTGACGGCCGCGCCGATGATGGCCTGCGCCTGGGCCGGCGCACGCGCTGCGGCGAACAGGTCGTTGGCACCGCCCCAGACCGTGTACAGGGCATTGGCGTCAGCCTTGCCGCCGTTGGCAGCCAGGTAACGGGCCGTCTGGCTCTTCAACGATGGGATGGTGCCCAGGGCACTGGCTACGTCGACGCCGACACGGGCACCGCCGACAGCGTAGTTGTCGCCGTTCTGGCCGTTGCCGTTGGCAGCGCCATTGAGGCCGTAGTAATTGGCCACCTGCTGCGACCACACCCAGCCCGGGTTGGTGGTGAACTGCCCGGTGACCGGGCGCACGTCGGCCGGCAGCAGCGGCCGGAAGTAGCCGGCGTCGGTCAGGCTGTCACCGAAGAAGACCGCATGGCTGTAAGGGGATTCGCCTGCCATGGCCGGCAGCGCGGCCAGCGCGATCGCGGCCGCCATGAGGGAGCGGATCGGGCGTTTGCTGAGCAGCATGTAAAAACTCCTGTGGGGATATCGTTGAGGTTCCGACGCACGTACGCCGGCGCACGGTGAATGGTTCCACTGCGCCGCCAATTGCTCACGCTGCGCCGCCGCATGGATTGTCGCCCGAGCCAGGCTTGGCGGGCTTTGCCGGTGCGGGCGTCGCGCACAACTTGCAACGGTTCCGATGCGAACCGGCGATCAGCGACAATGGCCGCATGAACATCCAGCTCAATGGCGAACCCCGCACCCTGCCCGCTTCGGCGACCCTCCTGGACCTGCTTGCAGCCGAGCAGTTGCTGCAACGTCGGGTGGCGGTGGAGGTGAACGGCGAGATCGTCAGCCGCAGCCGTCATGCCGAGCATGTACTGGCCGAGGGCGATGTGGTGGAGATCGTGCATGCGCTGGGCGGTGGTTGAGAAAGCGGGGTCAGGGCCCTTTGCCTGTGGCAAAGGGATCCGCCCCCAGCTTCTGCGACGACCCCATCTTCAGGCGGATAAGCGATAATCGCGTCATGAACGCTCATGTCTCCCCCGATTCGCTGGTGATCGCCGGCAAGACCTACAGCTCGCGGCTGCTCACCGGCACCGGCAAGTTCAAGGATCTGGAAGAAACCCGCCTGGCCACCGAGGCCGCAGGCGCCCGGATCGTCACCGTGGCCATCCGCCGCACCAACATCGGGCAGAACCCGGGTGAACCGAACCTGCTCGACGTGCTGCCGCCGGACCGTTACACCATCCTGCCCAATACCGCCGGCTGCTACACCGCCGAGGATGCCGTGCGCACCTGCCGCCTGGCCCGCGAACTGCTGGACGGCCACAATCTGACCAAGCTGGAAGTACTGGGCGACCAGAAGTCGCTGTACCCGGACGTGGTGCAGACCCTCAAGGCCGCCGAACAGCTGGTCAAGGACGGTTTCGAGGTGATGGTCTATACCTCCGACGACCCGATCCTGGCCAAGCGCCTGGAGGAAATCGGCTGCGCTGCGGTGATGCCGCTGGCCGCGCCGATCGGCTCGGGCCTGGGCATCCAGAACAAGTACAACCTGCTGCAGATCATCGAAGACGCCACGGTGCCGATCATCGTCGACGCTGGCGTGGGCACCGCTTCTGATGCGGCGATCGCGATGGAGCTGGGCTGCGACGGCGTGCTGATGAACACCGCCATCGCCGGTGCGCGCCACCCGGTGCTGATGGCCAGCGCGATGCGCAAGGCCGTGGAAGCAGGCCGCGAGGCGTTCCTGGCCGGCCGCATTCCGCGCAAGCGCTACGCCAGTGCGTCCTCGCCGATCGATGGGTTGATCGGCTGATGACCAATCCATTCGACAGTGCCGGTTCGAAGGCGCCGCCCAAGCCGTTCACGGTCAACGAAGGCCGCCGTGAAGTGCGCAGCTTCGTGCTGCGGCAAGGCCGTTTCACCCCTGCCCAGCAGCGCGCGTTCGACGAGCGCTGGCCGCGTTTCGGCCTGAATTTCAGCGGTGAACCGCGTGATCTGGATGCCACCTTCGGCCGCGATGCACGCAAGGTGCTGGAAATCGGCTTCGGCAACGGTGCCGCGCTGCGCTTTGCCGCGCAGCACGACCCGAGCCGCGACTACATCGGCCTGGAAGTGCACGCGCCGGGCGTCGGCCGCCTGCTGAACGCGCTGGCCGAGGACAACGCCGACCACGTGCGCCTGTACCACCACGACGCGGTGGAAGTACTGGAGAAGGAAATCGCCGATGGCGCGCTGGACGAAGTGCGCATCTATTTCCCCGACCCGTGGCACAAGAAGCGCCACAACAAGCGTCGCCTGATCCAGCCGGGCTTTGCCGAGCTGCTGGTGCGCAAGCTGCGCTCCGGTGGCCGTCTGCACTGCGCCACCGACTGGGAGGATTACGCCGAGCAGATGTGGGACGTGCTGGATGCCACCCCCGGCCTGGTCAATCGCGCCGGCCCGCGTGGCAGCGTGCCGCGCCCGGACTGGCGCCCGCAGACCCACTTCGAGACCCGCGGCCAGAAGCTCGGCCATGGTGTCTGGGACCTGTTGTACGACCGCACCTGATGAACGCCTGAGGACGCCGCGCCCCACATGGATACCGCGCTGACGCTGACCACTGACATGAAGCTCGTGCTCGGGCTGGTCGGCTTCACAATGGCGATGTTCCTGTTCGAGCGCATCCGCGCCGACGTGGTCGCGCTGGTGGTGCTGGTGGTGCTGGGCGTGACCGGCCTGATCGCGCCGGAGGAGATCTTCGGCGGTTTCTCCGGCAACGCGGTGATGAGCATCATCGCCACCACCATCCTCGGCGCCGGCCTGGACCGCACCGGTGCGCTGAACCGCCTTGCGGCCTGGCTGCTGCGGCGCGGCCATGGTGTGGAGCAGCGGCTGCTGATGATGACCACGGCCATCGCCGGCCTGAACTCGTCCTTCATGCAGAACCCATCGGTGATGGCGCTGTACCTGCCGGTTGCCTCGCGCCTGGCTGCGCGCACCGGGCTGACCATGCAGCGCCTGCTGCTGCCGATTTCGGCGGCGATCGTGATGGGTGGCGCGCTGACCATGGTCGGCAACTCGCCGCTGATCCTGCTGAACGATCTGCTGGCCTCGGCCAACAACAACCTGCCTTCCGGCCTGGCCACCATCGAGCCGCTGCGCATGTTCGCGCCACTGCCGATCGGCATCGCCCTGCTGATCGCCTCGCTGCTGTATTTCCGCTATTACGGCGACCGCAAGCTGGTGGAAGAGGAAAGCCTGGTCAACGACGGCACCACGCCGGCCCGCACCGAGAGCTACTTCGCCAAGACCTACGGCATCGAAGGGGATGTGTTCGAGCTGGTGGTCACCGCCGAGAGTCCGCTGGTCGGCATGACCCTGGGCGAAGCGGAGAATCTGCACGATTCACCGCTGCTGCTGGCGCTGAAGACCGGTAACGACACCCGCCTGGCGCCGCCAGCGGAAATGCGTATCTGGGTGGGCAGCGTGCTGGGGGCAATGGGCCCGCGCGAACAGATCCACGACTTCGCGCAGAACCAGTTCCTGCGCATGTCCTCGCGCCTGAAACACCTGGGTGACCTGTTCAATCCCAGCCGCGCCGGCATTTCCGAGGCGGTGGTGCCGCCGACCTCCGGCGTCATCGGCAAGACTGCAGGCGAGCTGCGCCTGCGCAAGGAACGCGGCATCAGCCTGCTGGCGATCAACCGCGACAAGCAGGTGATCCGCGAGGATGTGCGCGACGTGCAGCTGCGCGCCGGCGACATGCTGGTCTTCCACAGCATCTGGACCGACCTGGCGCAGGCCGCCAAGAGCCGCGACTTCGTGGTGGTGACCGATTACCCCACTGGCGAACAGCGCCCGCACAAGTTCAAGATCGCCATGGCGATCTTCGCCCTGACCATCCTGATCGCGCTGACCAGCAAGCTGCCGGTGGCGCTGACCTTGATGACCGGCGTGGCCGGCATGCTGCTGACCGGCGTGCTGCGCATGGACGAGGCCTATGCCTCGATCAACTGGAAGACGGTATTCATGATGGCCGGGCTGATTCCGCTCGGCTGGGCGATGGATTCCAGCGGCGCCGCGGCGTGGGTGGCCGGCCATACCATCGACAAGCTGCCCACCGGCATTCCGATCTGGGTGCTGGAGCTGGCGCTGGCGCTGCTGACCACGGTGTTCTCGCTGGTGATCAGCCATGTGGGTGCGACCATCGTGATGGTGCCGATCGCGGTGAACTTGGCGCTGGCAGCAGGAGGCAACCCGACCGCGTTCGCGCTGATCGTGGCGCTGTCGGCGTCCAACAATCTGATGACCGCGTCGAACCCGGTGATTTCGATGATCACCGGCCCGGCCAACTACACCCCGCGCGAGATGTGGCGGGTCGGCGGACCGCTGTCGCTGATCTATACCTGCGTGGTGGTGGTGATGATCAACCTGATGTTCTGAGGGGTGGGGGTTTGTTGGCAGGGCCGCGCCCTGCACCTGCAGAGGCAACGGCAACGGCAACGGCCGGAGCAACAGCAACAGCCTGCTATCCGTGGGATCGCGGGGTGGGTCCGGTTGCGGGGGACGCCGTAAACCCGTCCGTGGGGGCTTGGCCGCGGCATCCATGCCGCGGACACCCCCGCAACCGGACCCACCCCGCCTTCGACAGATTTCCGCGCGCTGTCGGAACGGCGTTCTGTGCTGCTGTTGGTAGGTGTCGACCTTGGTCGACACGGTAGATCCACGCCATGCGTGGATGGATTCCTGGATGTTTTGCTGATGTGGTGGGTTCTGAACCTGGTGGGTTCTGAACTGGGTGGGTGCGGACGGTTGGTCCGCACACCGATGCATCAGGCCAGGTAGACCTGCCCATCGCGCACGTCCACCGGCACGGCGCGCAGGTGGTCACCCTTGCAGGGGCCGGCGATGCAGTCGCCGCTGTCCAGCGCGAACGAGGCGCCGTGGGCGGCGCAGACCAGGTGGCCTTCGCGGCTCTTCAGGAACTGGCCGGGTGCCCAGTCCAGGCGGCGGCCCGCGTGCGGGCAGATGTTCAGGAACGCGCGCACCTGCCCACCGTCGCGGTACAGCAGCAGCGATTCGGCATCGCCATCGACCACCGCTTCAACCTCGGCAAACGCGCCATCGGCAATGGCATCAAGGGTGATCAGGGCGACAGCGGCAGTCATGGCGAAGGCTCGGACGGGGTGGCGCATTGTCGCATGCCTGATCATGTGGCTAGCTGCGACATGAACACAAGTCATTGATCCGTAATAAGCCAAGGCTATATTTAACGAGTTTTTCACTCAATGACAGTGGCAGCTGCCGATACTCATGGCTCGCTGATTTCCAGCCTATCGAGCCACCATGTTCAATCGCGATTTCGCCTTCAACCAGTTCCGCACCCTGTTTGCCCCGCGCAAGCCGCGCCATCCGCTGGTGCGCATTGCCGTTGGCCTGCTCGGCCTGGCGATCCTGGCCGCGATGGTGTTCATCGGCGTATTCGTCGGTGCAGCCATGATCCTGGTGGGCCTGGCGTGGAAGCTGCTGGCTTCGCGCAAGCCCGGCCCGAACCGCCCGGTCGACCCGAATGTGGTCGAGGGTGAGTACCACGTGGTGCGCAAGTCGGCGCTGCCGGCCTCGCGCTGATCGACCCTGCCCGCTGACGGCGGGCCTTGCTGCGTTCTAGACTGCGGGCACTCCCTTCCTGGATGCCCGCATGTCCGATGTCTCCGATGTGATCCCTGCTGCAGCCACGCCGCGTGTACCGGTCGTGGGTGGCGGCAGTTTTCCCGTGCACCGCATTTACTGTGTCGGCCGCAACTTCGCCGACCATGCGCGTGAGATGGGTGCTGCCGTGCCTGCAGCAGACGATCGCGGCCGCCCGATGTTCTTCACCAAGCCGGCCGACGCCATCGTGGTCGGCCACGACGATGTGATCCCCTACCCGCCCGCCACCAGCAACCTGCACCATGAGGTAGAACTGGTGGTGGCGATTGGCCGTGACGCGCCCGCCGGCGAGCTGGCCGTGGCCGATGCCGAGGCCCTGGTCTACGGCTATGCCGTGGGCCTGGACCTGACCCGCCGCGACCTGCAGGCCGCCGCCAAGGAGAAGGGCCATCCGTGGGATTCGGCCAAGGGTTTCGATGCCTCCGCGCCGATCAGTGAGATCGTGCATGCCGGTGAAGTGGGCGATCTGGCCGCGCTCAATCTGTCGTTGGAGATCAATGGCGAAGTGCGCCAGCAGTCCCTGCTCGACCAGATGATCTGGAACGTGCCGGAGATCCTGCACGAGCTGTCCAAGCTGTGGCAGCTGCGTGCCGGCGACCTGGTGTTCATGGGTACGCCGTCCGGCGTGGCCGCGCTGAAGCCCGGCGACCGTTTCAGCGCACGCCTTGAGAACGTGGCCGAGCGCCACGGCGTGATCGCCGGCTGACATCACCTGCGCTACCCTGCGCGCTGTCCCCCCTCGCCCTCAGGAGAAAAACAACAATGGGAATGCTCACCGAGTTCAAGGAATTCGCGATGCGCGGCAACGTCATCGACCTCGCCGTCGGCGTGGTGATCGGCGCGGCCTTCGGCAAGATCGTCACCGCGCTGGTGGAGAAGATCATCATGCCACCGCTGGGCTATCTGATCGGCCGGGTGGATTTCTCGCAGCTTGCATGGACGCTGTCGCCGGCCAGCATCGGTGCCGATGGCAAGGAGATCCCGGCGGTGGTGATCGGCTACGGTGATTTCATCAACACGCTGATCCAGTTCGTGATCGTGGCCTTCGCCATCTTCCTGGTGATCAAGGTGATCAACCGCCTGTCGCGCAAGCAGGAAGCGGCACCGGCAGCGCCGGCCGAGGAAGTGGTGCTGCTGCGCGAGATCCGCGACAGCCTGAAGAAGTAATGAAGTAATAAGGTGTCGGGCGCCGTTGGCGCACCCGCCGCCTGTAGAGCCGAGCCCACGCTCGGCTGATCTGGAAACGGCAGCCGAGCATGGGCTCGGCTCTACATGGCACACGAAAGCCCCGCCCCGGCGGGGCTTTCGCTTTGCTGCATCTGGCGGAAAACAGCATCCGCAGCGGCCATGACCTCCCGCCCATGCGCGGCGCTGAACGACTGTTAAGCTCCAAGGCTTACACCCTTCCCGGAGCTGTCCATGCGTCGCCGCGTCCTTGCCATCGCATCCTCCCTCGCCCTGCTGGCCGCGCCAGCCTTCGCGGCGCCGCATGCCACCACACTGCCGCCCACCTCGCTGGCTACCGCCGCACAGCTGCGCGACCAGGCGCTGGCCGATGACACCGGCTGGAAGGTGGTCGAATCGTTGACCACCGAGATCGGCCCTCGCATCGCCGGCAGCGAAGCCGACGCCCGTGCCGTGGCCTGGGCCGAAGCCAAGTTCAAGGCTCTGGGCTTTGACAAGGTATGGAAGGAATCGGTGACCTTCCCGAAGTGGGAGCGCCGTAGTGAACACGCTGCCGTGACCGGCAGGAACCCTCAGCCGCTGCAGATCACTGCGCTGGGTGGCAGCCCGGGCGGCACGGTGGAAGCCGAGGTGGTGCGCTTCGCCGATCTGGCCGCACTGCAGGCCGCACCGGCCGGTTCGCTGAAGGGCAAGATCGCCTTCGTCGATTACCAGATGCTGCCGTTCCGCGATGGCCGCGACTATGGCCGTGGCGGCGCGATCCGCAGCAAGGGCCCGTCCGAGGCGATCCGCAAGGGCGCGATCGGCTTCCTGATGCGCTCGGCCGGCACCGATTCGCACCGCGTGCCGCACACCGGCATCACCCGCTTCGATGATGGCCTGACCCCGGTACCGTCGGCGGCGCTGTCGGTGCCCGACGCCGACCAGCTGGCACGCCTGCTTGCCCGTGGCGCAACCACGGTGAAGGTGGCGCTGGACTGCGGCTGGGATGGCACGGCGACCTCGTACAACGTGATCGGTGAGATCACCGGCCGCACGCTGCCGAAGGAAGTGGTGGTGATCGGTGGACACTTGGACTCGTGGGACCTGGGCACCGGCGCGGTCGATGACGGCGCGGGCGTGGGCATCACCATGGCCGCCGGCCATCTGATCGGCCAGCTCAAGCAGGCCCCGAAACGCACCATCCGCGTGATCGCCTTCGCCAACGAAGAACAGGGTCTGTACGGCGGCAAGGCCTACGCCGAGGCGCATGCCAAGGACGTGGCCCTGCACCAGCTGGCCGCTGAGAGCGACTTCGGCGCCGGCCGCATCTACGCCTTCAACACCGGTTCGCCGAACCCGGAAGGTTCGCGTGAGGCGACCAAGCAGATTGCCGAGGTGATGAAGCCGCTGGGCATCGAGTACCAGGCCGACAAGGGCGGCCCGGGCCCGGACGTCGGCCCGCTGGCGGCCAAGGGCGGTGCTTGGGCGTGGCTGGCGCAGGATGGCTCGGACTACTTCCACCTGCACCACACCGCCGACGACACGCTCGACAAGATCGACCCGAAGGCGCTGGCGCAGAACGTGGCGGCCTACACCGTGTTTGCCTATCTGGCGGCCGAGGCCGATGGCAGTTTCGGCAGTGAAGCGAAGGCGACCACGCCGCCGAACGAGTGATGCGGTAACGCCGCGACAGGAGCGGTGCGAACCAAGGTTCGCACCCACCACGGCAGATTCTGCATCGGCAACCCTATGGGGTCAGAGCCCTCACCGTGGCGAGTGATCTGACCCCGGTCAGAGGCTCAGCCGCGCTGGCTGACCCACTGCGCCAGCAACACGGCCGTGGCGGAAGCGACATTCAGGCTTTCAACCGCGCCACTGCCGGGAATCGACAGCTGCTGATCGCACCGGCTGGCCAGGCCGCGATCCATGCCTTCGCTTTCCGCGCCCATCACGTAGACCAGGCGGGCCGGCAACGACGCGCGGAACACGTCATCGCCACCCTCGACCAGGGTCGCGGCGAGGCCGAAACCGGCCGCGCGCAGCTGCGCCATCGCTTCTGCATCCTCAGGCAACTGCACCAGCGGCACCGACTCTGCGCCGCCCTCGGCCACGCGTGCGGCCGCGCCGGACAACGCCAGCGTACTGCTGGCCGGCAGCAGCAGCGCCTTGGCGCCGAAGTGCGCGGCAGAGCGCAGGATCGCACCGAAGTTGTGCGGATTGCCGACGCCATCCAGCCACAGTGCCAGCGCCGGGCCTTCGCCCAGTTCGGCCAGCCACTGCGCCAGCGGCACCACCGGCGCGCGCAGCACGTCGGCCACCAGGCCTTCGTGATGGGTGGTGGCGGCCAGCTTGTTGAGGTCGCCCTCTTCCACCACGCGATAGCCGACGCGGTTGGCCACGCACCACTTCAGCACCGGCTGCATGCGCGGAATCAGCGATTCCACCAGGTACAACTTGCGCAGCGCCTGCGGACGCTTGGCGAACAGGGCCTGCACCGCGTTCCAGCCATACAGGCGCAGTTCGTCGTTGCCACGCCCCGGTGGCGGCGGGGTGCCGCCCTCACGCGGTGGCAGCGGGGTGGCCCGCGGCGGTCGCGACGACGGGCGGCGGGCATTCTTCCAAGGATCATTCACTACGGGACAACTCCAGCTTGCGTTGACGCCAGAAATCGGCGTTCTTGATGCCCAGGGCATCGGGGTCGAAGATCGGATCGAGGCCGAGCTTCTTCTGTCGTTCGTAATCGCGCAGGGCCAGCATCGCCGGCTTCTGCACGATGAGGATGGCGATGATGTTCAGCCAGGCCATCAGGCCTACACCGATGTCCCCCAGCGCCCAGGCCAGGGTGGCGTTGTGGAAGGCACCGAACACCACCATGCCGATGATGCCCAGGCGCAGCAGCAGCACGGTGAGCGGCCGCTTCCTGTTGTGGTTGACGTAGGTCAGGTTGGTTTCGGCCATGTAGTAATAGGCCATGATCGTGGTGAAGGCGAAGAAGAAGATCGCCACCGACACGAACGCCGAGCCCCAGCCCGGCAGCACCGCTTCCACACCTGCCTGCGCGTAGCCCGCACCTTCGGGAATGCCGGCCAGGCCCTGGAAGATCGGCTCGGCACCGGCCACCGGCGAGTACACGTTGTAGGTGCCGCTGGCCAGGATCAGGAAGGCGGTGGCGGTGCACACCATCATGGTGTCGAAGTAGATGGCGAAGGCCTGCACGTAACCCTGTTTGGCCGGGTGCGAGACCTCGGAGGCCGCCGCAGCGTGCGGACCCGAGCCCTGCCCGGCCTCGTTGGCGTAGATGCCGCGCTTGATGCCCCATTCCACCGCCAGGCCCATCATCGCGCCGAACGCGGCGTGGGTACCGAAGGCGCTCTTGAAGATGATGCCGAACATTTCCGGCACGCGGTCGTAGTTGATGATCATGATGACGATGGCGGTCAGGATGAAGCCAGCCGCCATGAACGGCACCACCACTTCGGCGAAATTGGCGATGCGCTTGACGCCGCCGAAGATCACCACGCCCAGCAGCAGCGCGACAACGATGCCGATGCCCAGCTTCAGCGCCTGCACCGATTCCATGCCGAAGGACTGGCCATCGAGCGGACCGCACAGCGCAGTGCCGCGGCAGGCGTTGATGATGCTGTCGGCGATGGCGTTGGCCTGCACCCCTGGCATCAGGAAGCCGGCGGCGATGATCGTGGCGATGGCGAAGGCCATGGCATACCACTTCAGGCCCATCGCCTTTTCGATGTAGTAGGCCGGGCCACCGCGGTAGCGGCCTTCGGCATCCTTGGTCTTGTAGATCTGCGCCAGGGTGCATTCCACGTACGAAGTGGATGCGCCGAGGAAGCCCATCACCCACATCCAGAAGATCGCGCCGGGGCCGCCGAAGGCGATGGCGGTGGCCACGCCGGCGATGTTGCCGATGCCCATGCGGCCGGCCATCGACATGGCCAGGGCCTGGAACGAGGACACGCCGGCGTCGGATTTCTCACCGGACACGGTGAGGCGGCACATCTCGACGAAACCACGGATCTGCATGAAGCGGGTGCGCAGGCTGAAGAACAGGCCGGCGGCCAGGCACATGAAGATCAGCGCCTTGCTCCAGATGATGCTGTTGATGAAATGTACGGTAGCTTCCACGCGCGCTCTCTCCAGTCGGCGGGTTGTGAGGACGTCCCGTCGGCTGGAAGGGACCGGTCGATTCTCCCTGATCGACGGTCGCTGCGATAGCGCTGTTTTGTAGAGCCGAGCCCATGCTCGGCTGCCGTCAGGGGCCCAAGCCGAGCATGGGCTCGGCTCTACAGCGGCCAGCCCGCGTGTTCAGGGCAGCTGCGTGCGCACCCGGGCGAATCGGCGCAGGTCATGCAGGACGCCGCGCTTGTAAACGGCGCAGCGCTCCACGCCCTCTTCCTGGAAACCGTTCTTTTCCAGCACCCGGGCCGAGCCCAGGTTGAAGTCGACCACCGTGGCCTGCAGCCTGAACAGGCCAAGCTCGTCCATCACCCAGGGCGCGAACAGACCGACCACAGCGGTCATCAGGCCCCGCCCCCAATGGGCCTGGCCGAGCCAGTAGCCCAGTTCAGCGGTATGCCCGCGCTCGGCCACGCCTTGCTGGGCGCCGACGCTGCCGCAGGCCTGGCCGTCGATCTCGATGGCCAAGTTGAGGGTGCCGGGGGCCAGCACGCGCCCGCCCAGGAACGCTTCGCCATCCTCGCGGGTGTACGGATAGGGGAAGCGGTCACGCAGTCCACGCGAGACGTCCGCGTCGTTGGCGTGGCGCAGCAGGGATTCGAGGTCGTCAGGACGCCAGGGGCGCAGGACGAATCCGTTGCCTTGCAAGCGCGGGGTCAGAGCCCTTTCCCTTTGGGAAAGGGATCCACCCCCTTCGGCGACCCCGTCGGCGCGATGGTCAGGCATGACCACCCACCGACGGCGAGTCGGCCTCCTGCTTCTCCAGCTCGCGCTTCACGGCCTCTGGCGAGCGGGTATACGGGGCCAGCCGCGCGTAGAACGCCGGCACCACGAACAGCGACAGGAAGGTGGACAGGGTGACGCCGAAGATGATCACGATGCCGATGGTGCCACGGCTGGCCGAACCCGGGCCACCGGCCACCACCAGCGGGATGGCGCCGACCACGGTGGCGATCGAGGTCATCAGGATCGGACGCAGGCGCACCATCGCCGATTCGATGATCGCTTCGCGCACGGTTCGCCCGTCATCGCGCAGCTGGTTGGCGAATTCGACGATCAGGATGCCGTTCTTGGCCGCCAGTCCCACCAGCATGACGATGCCGATCTGGCTGAACAGGTTCACCGTCCCCCCACTCAGCCACAGGCCAACCAGCGCACCGAGCACGCCCAGCGGCACGGTCAGCATGATCGTCAGCGGGTGGATGAAGCTCTCGAACTGTGCGGCCAGCACCAGATACACCACCAGCAGGGCCATGGCGAAGGTCAGCAGCACCGCGCCACCCGCGCTCTGGTACTCGCGCGATTCGCCCTTCCAGTTCACCTGCGCGTACTGCGGCAGCTCTTCGCGGGTCACCTGCTGCGCCCAGGCGATGGCCTCGCCCAGCGGGTAGCCGGGTGCCAGACCGGCGCTGATGGTGATCGAGCGCAGGCGGTTGAAGCGGTTCAAGGTGCCCGCTTCGGCCACTTCGCTCAGCGTGACCAGGTTGGACAACGGCACCAGTTCGCCGGAGGTGGCACGCACACGGATCGCGGCGAGGTCGGCGGGGCTGGCGCGCCCATCGCGACCGGCCTGGACCAGCACGTCGTACTCCTCGCCGTTGTCGACGAAGGTGGTGACGCGGCGCGAGCCCATCATCGTTTCCAGCGCCGAACCGATCGCGGTGACCGGCACGCCGAGGTCGGCCGCACGCTGGCGGTCGATGTTCACCCGCATCTGCGGACGGGTTTCCTTATAGTCCGAGTCCGGGCCGACCAGGCCGGGGTTGTCGGCCATGCGCAGCAGGATGCGGTCGCGCCACTGCGCGATCTCGGCGTATTCCGGGCCACCCAGCACGATCTGGAACGGCTGCCCGCCACTGCGCACCAGGCCGCCACCGACCTGGGTACGCACGCGCACGCCACGGATGGTGTCCAGTTCCTTCTGCAGTGCGTTGGCCACTTCCGGCGTACCTTCGCTGCGCTGGCGCCACGGCTGCAGGAATACACTGACACGGCCGGTGTGCATCTCCTCGCTCGCGCCCCAGCCACCGGGCACGCGCGGGTTGGCGCGCACGATCGGCTTGTCCGCGCCCACATGCGGTGCCAGCAGCGCTTCCACCTGCTGCACCTGCTGCACGGTGTAGTCGTAACCGGCGCCTTCCGGGCCATCGATCATGATCTGGAACGAACCGCGGTCTTCGGCCGGGGCCAATTCCGATGGCAGCAGCTTGATCAGCAGCCAGCTGGCCGCCAGCGCAGCGACCATCACCAGCAGATAGACCCAGGTGCGATCCACATGATGATCGAGCACGCGACCGTATGCGCCGGCCAGGCGTTCCAGATTGCGGTTGATGAAACCGTGCAGCCCGCGCGGTGCCTGCCCGGTATGCGGCTTGAGCAGCTTGGAGGCCATCATCGGGGTCAGCGTCAGCGCGACGAACGCTGACAGCGCGACCGCTGCGGCCAGGGCCACCGCCAGTTCACGGAACAGGCGCCCGGTGTTGCCTTCCAGGAAACCGACCGGCAGGAATACCGCCACCAGCACGGCGGTGGTGGCGATCACCGCGAAGGCGACCTGCGCCGTGCCGCGCTTGGACGCCACCAGCGGTGGCTCGCCCAGGTCGATGCGGCGCTGCACGTTCTCCACCACCACGATCGCGTCATCCACCACCAGGCCGATGCACAGCACCAGCGCGAGCAGGGTCAGCAGGTTGATGGAGAAGTCGAACGCGTACAGCGCGATGAACGCTGCCACCAGGCACACCGGCACCGTCACTGCGGGAATCAACGCCGCGCGGAAACTGCCGAGGAACAGCCAGATCACCGCCAGCACCAGGATCATCGCCTCCACCAACGTCGCGTACACGCGGTCGACGGCGGCCTCGATGAAGGTGGTGTTGTCGAAGGCAACGAAGATCTGCGTGCCCTTGGGCAGGGTCAGCGCGACACGTTCGGCCTCGGCGCGCGCGGTGCGCGCCACGTCCAGCGAATTGGCCGTGGAGGTCTTGACGATGCCCAGGCCGATGCCGGGCTCGCCGTTGCTGCGGTAGTAGGCGCGACGCTCGGCCGAGGCCAGCTCGATCTTCGCCACATCGCCCATGCGCACCACGTAGCCGTCACTTCCCTTGCCCAGCGGGATGGTCGCGAAGTCTTCGGGCTTGATGTAGTTGCGCTCCACGCGCAGGGTGAAATCGCGGTCGGTGGATTCGATGCGACCGGCCGGCAGTTCCACGTTCTCGTTGCGCAGCGCGGTTTCGATGTCGCCGGTGGTCAGGCCACGTGCGGCCAGCTGGTCGCGGTCCAGCCAGATGCGCATCGCATAGCGCTGGCGGCCACCGATGCGGACCTGGGCCACGCCATCGAGGCTGGAAAAGCGATCGACCACGTAGCGGTCGGCGTAGTCGCTCAGTTCCAGCGTATCCATGGTCGAAGACACCATGTTGAACCAGATGATCGGATCGGCATCGCTCTCGACCTTGGCGATCTCCGGTGGCCGTGCCTCTTCGGGCATGCGGTCGGCCACGCGACTGACCGCATCGCGCACGTCGTTGGCCGCCGCTTCGATGTCACGATTGGAGGTGAATTCGATGCTGACCTGCGAACGGCCGTTGGTGCTGCGTGCGTTGATCGTATCGATGCCTTCGATGCCGGCCAGCGCGTCTTCCAGCACTTGGGTGATGCGGCTTTCGATGACGGCTGCCGAGGCGCCGGTGTAGTCCACCGACACCGAAACGATCGGCGGGTCGATGGCCGGCAGTTCGCGCAGGGTCAAGCGGGTGAAGGACATCACGCCCAGCACCAGCAACAGCAGGCTCATCACCACGGCAAACACCGGCCGCTGGATGGATATGTCAGACAGCTTCATCCGCCGTGACCCTCGGCAGCTGCAGGTGCTTCGGCGGGGGCCGGCTTCGCGCCACTGGCGAGCGCGGCGTCGGTGGCCGCCACCTTCAGGCCTGCCCGCAGCTTGCCGGTACCGTCCACCACGATGCGCTGGCCTGCCTGCAGGCCCTGCTTGATCTCCACCACGCCAGCGCGACGCGCGCCGGTGACCACGTCCACGCGTTCGACGGTGTCATCGGCCTTGATGCGGTACATGAAACTATCGCGACCGACCTGTACCACGGCGATTTCCGGCACCACCAGTGCCGGTCGATCAGGATGGAACAGGCGCACGTCGAGCAGCATGCCCGGCCGCAGCGCGTGGTCGCCATTGGCGAAGTCGGCCCGCACGGTCACCGCGCGGGTAGCCGGGTCGATGCGTGCATCGATAGTGCTGACCTCGCCCTCGAAGGTGCGGCCCGGCCAAGCCACGCTGGTGGCCTGTACCTTGTCGCCGATGGTCAGCGCGGCCAGTTCCACTTCCGGCACCTGGAAATCGACATGCATGCGCTCGACGTCGTCGAGGGTGGCGATCACCGTGGTCGGCGTCAGCAACGTGCCCGGGCTGATCTGGCGGATGCCGAGGACGCCGGCGAAGGGCGCGCGCACACGACGATCACCGATGTCCGACTGCATCTGTGCCACGCGCGCTTCGGCGGCGTCGCGGATCGACTTCTGCGTGTCCAGGGTTGCGCTGGACACCAATCGCTGTGCCGCCAGTTCGCGCTGGCGCTTGTACAGCTGGTCGGCTTCGCGGAAGGTCGCCTGCGCCTGCACCAATGCGGCTTCCTGGGCCTGCCCGCGCAGGGTCACCAAGGGTGCACCGGCGGCGACCTGCTGGCCACTTTCGAAATGCACGCGCTCGACGATCTCGCTCACCTTGGCGGTCACGCTGATCGACTCGCGCGCCTTGGCCGTACCCAGTGCCTGCAGCGTGTCGTTCCACTGCATCGCCTGCACAACCTGCGCGGTGACCGGCACGGCTTCGCCCTGCCGACGCGCGGCGGCCTCCTGTTTGCCTGCGCACCCGGCCATCACGGCCAGGCTGAGGCCGAGGGCCAGGGTCGAAGCGATACGAGCCAACATGAAGCATCCTGAGTGGTACACGGCCGCCGAGTGTAGGCAAGGCCCCGCGAAAGCGGTATGTGCCAAGCGTTTACTGGCGTGAACGTGGTGCTGCGATAGCGCCGTGCGCCCATTCCATGCAAGGGTCCGCAGCACGGTGTCGGTGTATGTCGGGATGTATCCCGGCGCGCCATGAGCGGCGACGCCGTCGTAGAGTCGGGATGCCCGGCCGAGGGCGCCGGGCGGGGTCGGAACCTGGCGGGGATCCGACCCCGTTTTCTTTGCACTCAGGCCTTCTTTCTTTTGCCCAGCGCATGGGTAGCGCCGGGCCATGCCCGGCGGTTCAATACCGGTAGTTCACCTTCATCCACAGGCTGCGGCCGGGCTCATTGATGCGCACCGGGTCGGCCGGGAAGCCGAAATCGGCGCTGCCGGCCAGATTCAGATGCTCGCTGTAGGCACGGTCGAACAGGTTGTCGACACCGGCGCTGAGCTGCAGCTGCGAACTGAAACGATAAGCCGCATTGAGCGCCAGCGTGGCAAAGCCGCTGCTCGGCCCGAGGTCCTGCGCGACCACGTTGCCCTGCCCGTCCGCGACCCGATGCTGATGGGTGACCGCGCGCACCAGCGCGCCGGCACTCCAGCGCTGGCCTTCCCAGTCCGCACTCAAGCGCGCTTCCAGCGGCGGCATCTGCGGCAACGGGCTATGCTGGTCGCGGTTCTCGCCCCAGGCATAGGCCAGGGTGCCACCCAGCTTCCACTGCTGGTCGAGCTGCAGCTGCACACCGGCCTCGGCACCGGCGATGCGCGCCTGCACGTTGTCGGCCTGGCTCATGCCCATCATGCCGCTGCCGCGATAGGTGAACAGGATGTAGTCCTGGATCTGCCCGGCATAGGCCGAGACCCAGGCCTGCACGCGTTGGCCCTTGTACTGCAGGCCAACGTCGAGCTGGGTGGTGCGCTCGGGCTGGATGCCAGCGAATGCGTTCACCGCACCTGCCGGCCCATGATCGGGCGAGAACAGTTCCCAGTAGTCGGGCATGCGCTGGCTGTGTCCCAGCCCGGCATACCAGGTCAGGCCATCGGCGAGATCCTGTTCGTAGCGCAGGAAACCACTGCCCAGCCACTCCCTGCGCCGCTGGCCGGCGGTGGGAGTGGGCATGATCATCATGCCGCCGATGTCGGCGCGCTCATCGCGCACGCTGGCACGATCGACGCGCAGGCCGCCGATCCAGCGCTGGTCGGTGTCGGCGCCGAGGGTCAGTTCAGTGAAGGCACCGTAGCGGCGGAAGTTGGCGTCAGTGTTCCAGTCCGCTTGTTTGTAGGTGTCGCGGCCCATGCCCATGCGGCCACGATGCCGGCTGTCTTCGCCGTCGACGCCGGCCACCAGCTGCACATCCTGCCAGCGCCATTCGGCGCTGATGCGCCCGCCCTGCGTTCGTCGATCCACGTTCGAGGCCATAGGCATCGGCATCATGCTGTGCGGGTTGGGCGTACGCAGCGTGTAGTTGTCCATCACGTGGTCGGCTTCGTTGTAATACACGTTGCCCTGCAGCGTGTCCCACGCGCCGGGCAGGTTGCGCTTCTCGAAGCGTGCGGCGTAGCTGGTGCGCTCGAACGCGGCACCGTCCATGCCGCGCCCGGCGTAGCGCGCGACCGCATCGCCGGCACCGGCGGACACTTCAAGCAGGGTATCGGCGTCAGGCGTCCAGCCAACGGCTACGTCGCCATTCCACTTGCGCCATTTCGACGGAACCACATCACCGTTGCCGTCCTTGTAGTCATCGGCTTCGGAGCGATTGCCGCTGGCACGCACATAGCCGGTCGGATTGCCCAGAGTGAGGTCCAACACCTGGTCGTTGCGGTTGCGCGAACCGACCAGCGTGCTGGCATCTGCACGCAGCCCGGGCTCGTCGAAACGCGGGGTATCACGCTCAAAACGCACCGTGCCCGCAGACGCACCCGCGCCCCAGCGCACGCTCTGCGGGCCCTTGATGATGGTCAGCCGGTCAAAGCTCTCCGGCGAGATGTAGGACAACGGGTTGTCCATGCGCGAGGGACACGCACCAATCAGATTGCCATCGTTGCTGAGGATGTTCAGCCGCGAACCGAACATGCCACGCAGCACCGGGTCGCCGTTGGTGCCGCCATTGCGGATGGCGGAAAAGCCGGGAACGGTCTTCAGGTAGTCGGCGCCATCGCTGGCCGGCACCGGCTGCCGCGGCAGGCGCGGATCGGTCACCCAGTGCAAGGGTGAGGACGGTGCAGCGGCGGTGACCACCAGCGTGTCCAGCGTCCGCGCTTCTTCAGCGGGCGCGGCATGGGCGAAAGGCGCGGTCAAGGCAACGCCAAGGGCAAACGGCAGGCGCACACGGGCGCCCGCGCCGGGGAAAGTCATTTTCATGGAAACAGCTCCAAGGTACGCACGCGCGCACGACACCCTTGCAGGCATCGCGCGACGGATTCGACAGGGAAATCAGCGGACGGTGGAGACCAGCGGCGGGCCACGCGCGGCGTGTGCCGGCCAATGCAGCAGCGGCAGTCGCAGCTGTGACCATGGGAACACCAGCGTCGGCCGCCACAGCAGTGGCAGCAGCAGCACCAGCACTGCCAGCCACGGCAGCAGGCGCATGGCCAGCACGCAGTACTCGCAGGCCTCGCCATGCATGGCGTGCGGATCGGCGGGCGGGCTGGGCACAGCCGGATCTGCATCGTGGTGCGCGTGACCGGCCATGGCCATGCCGCGCATGTCGTGGCCCATGGCCGCGTGGTCCATGCCTGCCATGCCCGCATGATCCATCGGCTGCGCCTGCAGCACGCGGCTGACCAGCGGCGCGAGCACCATCAGCAGCGTCGCGATGAAGGCGAGCTGGAGCAGGCTTCGATGCAGCTGGACGGTACGGATCACCGCGCTAGTGTAGAGGTGCCTCCAGGGGGCGCCGTGCGACGAACCGTCGCAGGACGGGGTTATCGGCAGGGCTGCGCCCTGCTCGACCATCCCTCACACCGTGATCGTCTGCGTCAGCGATTCCCAGGTCGGCGGCACCGGCCAGGACGCGACCTGGTTGCCATCCAGCACCCGCCGCAGATCGCGCGGATCGATCTGCGGGGCCAGCACATGCACCAGCTCCAACGCGTAATCGCGCAGCACCCGGTCGCGCGGCAGCACCGCCCAGGCAATGCACTCGGTGATCGGCGCCGGCGCTGGCCATACCCGCAGGTCTTCATCGTTGGCGCTGATCGCCATCTCGGCCAGCAGCCCCACCCCCAGACCCGTACGCACATAGGTCTTGATCAGGTCCGCGTCCAGCGCCGTCAGCGCCAGATCGGGCACCAGGCTCTGCGCGGCAAAGGCGCGCTGCAACGAGGAGTTGGGCCGGGTCGAGGATTCGTAGCTGATCAACGGCTGGCGTGACAATGCCGCCAGGTCCGGTGCGCGCCCGGCGCGGTCCAGCGGATGGCCCTTGGGTACCACCACCAGCCGGCGCCAACGGAACAGCGGCACGGCGATGCCATCGGTGGGTTCGCTGCCTGCAGTGCTGATGATCGCGATATCGGCATCGCCCTGGTTCAGCCGGTCCAGCGCATCGGCCTCACCGGCCTGCTGCAGGTGCACACTGACCTGTGGATAGGCCTGCTTGATGCGCGACACCGCCGGCGGCAGCACGAAGCGCGCCTGGGTGTGGGTGGTGGTCAGGATCAGCTGGCCCTGGCTCTCGCGACGCTGGTTGGCCGCGTAGGTGCGGATGTTGTTGGCTTCGGACAGCACTGCGCGGGCGCGGCTGATCACTTCGGTACCGGCCGGGGTGACCGACTCCAGGCTGCGCCCCTTGCGCACGAACAGCAGGAAGCCCAGTTCGTCCTCCAGCTGCTTGAGCTGCTTGGACAGGCCAGGCTGGGTGGCATGCACGCGCGAGGCGGCGAGCGTGATGTTCAGCTCGGCGTCGGCGATGGCAACCAGGTAGCGCAGCTGGGTCAGCGTCATGGCAGGCGGGCGGTGTGGGGGCGGAGGTCCACTCTAGGGTCAATTGCCGTCACCAGCTTATAACCAAAGGTTGTTTAAGAAAGGTATCTGGTCATTTCCGGGCGTCATATGCCGGCGCTACGGTCAGCCGGCAGCCGCTGGCCTGAACAGCCAGCCTTCTTCCCTTCCGCCCGCCGAGGCCCGGCGCGGCCTGTTACTGGAGCGCTCCCATGGCCCTGTACGACTCCATCCTCGACACCATCGGCAACACCCCCATCGTCAAGCTGCAGCGGCTGGCACCGAAGGGGGTGACCTTGTATGCCAAGGTCGAATCCTTCAACCCGGGCGGTTCGGTGAAGGATCGCCTGGCACTGGCGATCATCCTCGATGCCGAGCGGCGTGGCCTGCTCAAGCCGGGCGACACCATCGTCGAAGCCACCTCGGGCAACACCGGCGTCGCCCTGGCGATGGTGGCCGCCGCACGCGGTTACAAGTTCGTGGCGACGATGGTCGAGACCTTCTCGGTGGAACGCCGCAAGCTGATGCGTGCCTACGGTGCGAAGGTCATCCTGACCCCGGCCGCCGAGCGCGGCAGCGGCATGGTGCGCAGGGCGCGCGAACTGGCCGAGGAGCACGGCTGGTTCCTGGCCAGCCAGTTCGCCAACCCGGCCAACCCGGCCTACCACCGCAACACCACCGCCGCAGAGATCCTGCGTGATTTCGCCGGCAAGCGGCTGGACTACTTCGTCAGCGGCTGGGGCACCGGCGGCACGCTGACCGGCGTCGGTGAGGTACTGAAGGTCGCCCGCCCGGACACCCGCATCATCGCCACCGAACCGGCAGGTGCCGCATTGCTGAAGGGCGACGACTGGAAGCCGCACAAGATCCAGGGCTGGACCCCGGACTTCGTGCCCGATGTGCTCAATCGCAATGTGGTGGACGAGCTGGTAACGGTGGAAGACGACCGCGCGATCGCCACCGCCCGCCGTCTGGCGGCGGAGGAAGGCATCTTCGTCGGCATCTCCGCCGGTGCCACCGTGGCCAGCGCACTGGACGTGGCAGATCGCGCTGAACCGGGCGCGGTGATCCTGGCGATGTTGCCGGACACCGGTGAACGCTACTTCTCCACGCCGCTGTTCGCCGACGTCAATGAAGGTTCCGACGACGACTGGCTGGCCGGTCTGCCCTGATCACCGCGTTGTCGATGACAGCAGGATGACGCCCACCCTCGCGGTGGGCGTTTCCATTTGGGTAATCCTGACTGGGCATTGCCGTTGCAAGCGGACCGCTTTCCCAAGAAATAAGAAGCAATCCACGTCAGGAACTTTCGTTTCGCCTGCGTAAGGCGCTCGCTTCAGCCTGCGTGAAGGCACTGCCGGCCATCGTGCATGAACAGGGCGGATCGCAGTGCGTGAGACGGTCATGACGCAGCATCGATGCCCTGTCCCGCAAGATGCGGGTGCAGCCAGCGTGGGCACGGCGCGCAACAACTACAGGCAGGAGACGGACGCATGAAGATCGAAGTGTGGCAGGGCGACATCACGGCCCTGGCGGTGGATGCGATCGTCAACGCGGCCAATGAATCACTGCTCGGTGGCGGCGGTGTCGACGGCGCGATCCATCGTGCAGCCGGCCCCGGCCTGCTGGCCGAGTGCGAGCGTCTGCCGGAGCTGCGCCCCGGTGTGCGCTGCCCCACCGGTGAGGTGCGCGCAACCGATGCCTATGCACTTCCGGCACGGCACGTACTGCACACCGTGGGCCCGGTCTGGCACGACGGCCAGCGCGACGAACCGGCACTGCTGGCGAACTGCTACTGGAAGTCGCTGCAGCTGGCCGAATCGCTGGACCTGCAGTCGATCGCGTTCCCGGCCATCAGCTGTGGCGTGTATGGCTATCCGCTGTACCAGGCGGCGCAGATCGCGGTCACCGAAACATTGGCCTGGCAGCGCAGCCACGCACAGCCGATGCGGATCGTGCTGGTGGCGTTCAACACGGCGACCGCCAAGGCCTACCAGCAGGCGCTGACGGCCGCAGGCCAGGTTGCCGACAGTGGGCGCGGGTCGCTGCTGCCGCCACTGGGCGATAGCGGATTCGTGCCGGCGCATTGAAACAACACCGGGTGTGGAAGGAAAAAGGCCGGGCAATGCCCGGCCTTTTCGTTTGCATCCGTTGCAGCGGCGTCAGTCCGTCGCTTCAGCGGCGGCATCGGCGGTCGCCGCGGCAGCCGATGCCGAAGCGGCACCGTCGACCTGCACGCGCACTTCCACCATGCCCGCTTCGTCGCTCAGGCTGGACACGTCCACGGTGTAGTGGCCGGCCGGCAGCGATTCTTCCAGGCGCGCGTTGGTGCCATTGCCACCATCATCGTCCACCAGCTCTACGTTCGAACCGACCACGCGCAGCACCGTATCCACCTGGCTGGAAATCGCATCCAGGCGCACATCGGCCGGACGCGGCAGGCTCAGCAGGAAGCGGCGGCGCCCTTCGCCATCGAGCATGGCGAACACACTGCCGGAATTCGGCAGGGTGGTGCCATCACGCATGACCATGTTGGCCGGCAGCTCGGTGCGCTTGGCGGTCAGCTTGAACGCGCCGGTGCCGTCTTCGCCCAGGCTGCGCACGCGCAGGGTGTACTTGCCCGGTTCCAGCGGCATGCCGATGCGCGAATTGGTGCCGTCACCGCCGTCGTCGTTTTCCGACTGTGCGCCGTTGCCGTCCAGCTTCAGCACGGTATCGAACGCATCCGATTCCAGGCGGATCTCGTACATGCCGGCCTTGTCCACCTGCAGGGTGTAATCCTGCGACTTGGAGACCAGCAGGTCGACGATCTCGCCTTCGGCCACCATCGGCTTGCCGTCATACGGCACCAGCTTCTCGGCGCGCAGGCGGTACGGGCCGAAGGCGGACGGGCCGTCGGCGTTGATGGCCACCTGGTAGCTGCCGGTGCCATTGGCGCGGAACGCCAGTGAGACGTCGTCGCCGCGCTCGTAGCCCGAGCTGCTGCTGGCCACCAGCACGCCATTGTTGAACACGGCGATCGAGCCGCGCAGCGCACCGGTCAACTTGATGCCGACCAGTTGCTTGTCTTCCAGCTTCAGCTGGTACAGCTGATGGTGGCTGCCATCATTGAAATTGACGCCGCTGCGCGAAGTGATTTCGCCGGATACCGGCTTGTCGAACTCCAGCGAGGGGGCCTTGCCCACGTCCGTGCTGCCACCCATCCGGTTGCAGCCGCCGACAGCCAGCACGGTGGCCACGGCCAGCGTGATTGCGGTAATACGCATGTTTCTTCTCCTTGGCCTTCCATGTATGCCCCACGCACTGGCCTGGCGTGCGGGAGGCGGCAACGATACCGGCAAAAGCAAACGCCGGCGTGATGCCGGCGCTGCCTTGTTCAGTTCATGCTGCGGAACGGCGGATCAGCCGTTCCACTTGCCCAGCGCGGCCTGGCCGTTTTCCTTGGCGCGCTCGTAGACGGTCTTCTGCGCGGCGGCGTAGTTGCCCTTCATGTCCTTGCCCCACAGCTTCAGAGCCGCCTGCTGCATGGCGCGGCCATAGGAGAAGCTCAGCGGCCACGGCAGGTTGCCCATCTGGTTCATGGCGTTGAGGTGGGCGGTGGACTGCTCATCGCTCTGGCCACCGGACAGGAACACCACGCCCGGCAGGATCGCCGGCACAGTGCTCTTCAGGCACATCACGGTCGACTCGGCCACTTCCTCGACGTCGGCCTGCTCGTCGCAGCCCTTGCCGGAGATGACCATCGAGGCCTTCAGGATGGTGCCTTCCAGCAGCACGTTCTGCTGGTACAGCGCGTCGAACAGCGAGCGCAGGGTGGCTTCGGTGACTTCGTAGCAGGTCTCGATGTCGTGCTCGCCGTCCATGATCACTTCCGGCTCGACCATCGGCACCAGGCCGCATTCCTGGCACAGCGCGGCATAGCGGGCCAGCGCATGCGCGTTGGACTCGATGCAGGTGCCCGACGGAATGCTCTCGCCGATGTTGATGACCGCACGCCACTTGGCGAAGCGCGCGCCCAGCTTGTAGTACTCCTGCAGGCGCTCACGCAGGCCGTCCAGGCCTTCGGTGACCAGCTCGCCCGGGCAACCGGCCAGCGGGTGCGCACCCTTGTCCACCTTGATGCCCGGGATCATGCCGTGGTCGGCCATGTACTTGGCGAACGGCACGCCGTCCTTGGTCGACTGACGGATGGTCTCGTCGTACAGGATCGCGCCGGAAATGTGCTCGTTGAGCTTCGGCGTGGTCAGCAGCAGTTCGCGGTAGGCGCGACGGTTCTCTTCGGTGTTCTCGATGCCGACGCTGGCAAAGCGCTTGGCGATGGTACCGGTGGATTCGTCGATCGCGATGATGCCCTTGCCCGGGGCAACCATGGCCTGGGCGGTTTCAGCCAGCTGTTCGATGCTCATGTACTTCCTGTGGCGGGTGCGGGAAAAACGTAAGTATAGCCCCGACGCCCCGTTACCTCGACGTGGAGGCCGGGGTGGAAACGATTCCACGTCCGCACGGGACAGGAAATGTCCTGCCCGGCATGGGGTCGGAGCCCCTTCAGGGATCTGACCCCGGGGTCGGATCCGCGCAGCGGCTCCGACCCGGTGTAACCACCTCTTACAGGTCGCCGAGACCGCTGGCGCGGCCGTCGTCGCCCACTTCCAGCAGGCGCAGGGTATTGGTCGCGCCGTGGGTTTCCATGTGCTCACCGCTGGTGAACACCACACGGTCACCGGCCTGCAGCATGCCGCCTTCCACCAGCAGGCGGATACTGCCGCGTGCGGCTTCGCGCGGGGTGAAGCCACGGCTGTCGAAGTTGATCGGGAACACATCGCGCATCAGCGCCATCTGCCGGCGTGCGCCGTCATGGCGGGTGACCGCGAACACCGGTGCCGAGGCACGGAAGCGCGACAGGTAGCGGGCGGTGCCACCGGATTCGGTCATGGCCACGATCGCGCGCACGCCCACGTGCTGGGACAGGAACATGGTGGCCATGGCAATGGCCTGGTCGGCACGTTCCAGGTTGCGCGGCGAGGCGCCGAAGTCGGTCTCGGTCTGGAACTGGCGCTCCGCGCCCAGGCAGATGCGCGCCATCGCTTCGACCGCCTTGACCGGATATGCCCCGGCGGCGGTTTCGGCCGACAGCATCACCGCATCGGTACCGTCGATGACCGAGTTGGCCACGTCCAGCACTTCAGCGCGGGTCGGGATCGGGCTTTCTACCATCGACTGCAGCATCTGCGTGGCGGTGATCACCACCTTGTTCTGCGCCAGCGAGGCCTTGATGATCTTCTTCTGCAGGCCTGGCAGCTCGGCATCGCCGATTTCCACGCCCAGGTCACCACGCGCCACCATCACCACGTCACTGGCGTCGACGATCTCTTCCAGGTTCTCGATGGCTTCGGTGCGCTCGATCTTGGACACCAGCGCGGCGTAGCAGCCGTGCGATTCGGCGATCTCGCGTGCATCGTTCATGTCCTGCGCATTGCGGCAGAACGACACGGCGATGAAGTCCACGCCGATCTTGGCAACGATGCCGATCAATTCCTTGTCGCGCTCGGTCAGCGCGCCCAGCGACAGGCCACCGCCCTGCTTGTTCAGGCCCTTGCGATCGGACAACGGACCGTCATTGAGCACGGTGTTGATGATGCGCTCGCCCTGCACTTCCACCACCTGCAGCTGCATCAGCCCATCGTCGAGCAGCAGCACGTCACCGGCGCTCACGTCCTGCGGCAGGCCGAGGTAGCTCACGCCCACCTGGGTGGCATCGCCGGGGCCGGCATCGGTGCTGGCGATCAGGTCGAAACGGTCGCCGGCCTTGAGATGCACCTTGCCTTCGGCGAAGCGCTCGATACGGATCTTCGGGCCCGGCAGATCGGCCAGGATGCCCACTTCCACGCCCACACGCTGCGCGGCGGCGCGCACATCGGCGGCACGCTTGGCCTGGCCGGACGGGTCACCATGGCTGAAGTTGAGGCGCACCACGTTGACGCCGGCGCGGAACAGATCCTCCAGCACGCCCGGCGGATCGGTAGCCGGACCGAGGGTGGCAAGGATCTTGGTGCGACGCTGACGCTCGAACATGATGGATGGGCCTCTCCCGTTAAAGGACGGAAACTAGCACATCCTTCACGTCCCATGTATACGGTTACAGCCTTGCGCTGTCTGACTCTGCGGGACATCGCACGGACATGTTCCGGACATACGCTGGTCGATGGCGGCGGAAACGCCGCCGGGCAAGGCCCGGCGCGCGCCATCGTCTATCTCAGGCCAGCAATGCCAGCAGCTGCGCCGGATCACGGGCCAGCTGCCCGGCACCGGCCTCGGTCAGCTCCCGCTCGCCACCAAAGCCCCACAGCACGCCCACGCTGCGCAGGCCGTGGTGACGGGCGCCCTCGATGTCCATGCGGCGGTCGCCGATCATCCAGCAGCGTTCCGGCGCCAGCTGCAGGCGATGCAGCGCCTCGCCCACCAGCTGCGGCTTGCTGCTGCGCGAACCATCGGGCGTTGAACCGATCACGTCCTCGAACAGGTCACCGAACGGCAGATGCTCGACGATGCGGCGGGCATGCGGTTCGTTCTTGGCGGTGACCACGGCCAGGCGGTGCCCCCGTTCGTGCAGCGCGCGCACCACCGCTTCAATGTCCGGATAGATGGTGTGCTCGCGCCAGCCTTCCACGTCAAAGCGCTCGCGATAGAAGGCCACGGCCTGCTCCACCCGTTCGGCATCCCCGAAAAGCGGTGCGAAGGTGGTGCGCAGCGACGGGCCGATCCAGCCCAGCAGCGTTTCCTGCGGAGGCACCGGGTGGTCCATCTTCTGCAGCGCATAGGCCATGCAGGTGGTAATGCCCACTTCCGAATCGATCAGCGTGCCATCCATGTCGAAGAAGAGCGTTGCACGCGCTTCTCCGTCCACCCGCAGGGCGACGCTCATGCGCCGCGCGCGGCCAGGGCGGCCACTGCCGGCAGCGTCTTGCCTTCCAGGAACTCCAGGAATGCGCCGCCACCGGTGGAGATGTAGCTGACCTGCTGGGCGATATCGAACTTGTCGACCGCGGCCAGGGTATCGCCACCACCGGCGATGGAGAACGCCGGCGAACTGGCGATGGCACGGGCCAGCGCTTCGGTGCCCTTGCTGAAGGCTTCGAACTCGAACACGCCGACCGGGCCGTTCCAGACCACGGTGCCGGCCTTCTGGATCAGCTGCGCGTACTGCGCGGCGGTCTGCGGGCCGATGTCCAGGATCAGGTCATCCTCGGCCACTGCATCGACGGCCTTCACTTCGGCAACCGCGTCAGGCAGGAACTGCTTGGCGGTGACCACATCCACCGGCAGCGGGATGTCCGCACCGCGCGCCTTGGCGTCGGCCACGATCTTCTTCGCGGTATCCAGCAGGTCCGGCTCGTACAGCGACTTGCCGACCTTGTAGCCGGCCGCCGCGATGAAGGTGTTGGCGATGCCGCCACCGACGATCAGCTGGTCGACCTTGCCGACCAGGTTGGCCAGCAGCTCCAGTTTGGTGCTGACCTTGCTGCCGGCGACGATGGCCAGCAGCGGTTTGGCCGGCGCATCCAGGGCCTTGGCCAGCGCATCCAGCTCAGCCATCAGCAGCGGGCCACCGGCAGCGACCGGGGCGAAACGGATCACGCCATGGGTGGACGCCTGCGCGCGGTGCGCGGTACCGAAGGCATCCATCACGAACACATCGCAGAGGGCGGCGTACTTCTTCGACAGGGCTTCATCGTCCTTGCCCTCGCCGACGTTCATGCGGCAGTTTTCCAGCAGCACCAGCTGGCCCGGCTGCACGTCGACGCCGTCGACCCAGTCACGCACCAGCGGCACGTCGCGGCCCAGCAGCACCGACAGGCGCTGCGCAACCGGCGCCAGCGAATCGGTCTCGCTCCACACGCCTTCCTTCGGGCGGCCCAGGTGCGAGGTGACCATCACCGCAGCGCCCTGCTCCAGCGCGCGCTTGAGCGTCGGCAGGGAAGCGGTGATGCGCTGTTCGGAGGTGATGCGGCCATTCTCGATCGGCACGTTCAGATCCTGGCGGATCAGCACGCGCTTGCCGGAGAGGTCGAGGTCGGTCATGCGGACGATGGACATGGGCAACTCTTTGGCTCTGGAGATGGGATGCCGGTTTACGGCAGACGGTCATTGTATCGGGTGCGGCTGGCGGCCGCGCCGCTGCCTGCGGCAGGCTTCGAAGCAACGGCAACGGCAACGGCAACGGCCAGAGCGCTGGCGCTTCGTGGTCTGTGGGTGGGCCGAGGTGGTGTGGGCTCCCGGGGGACGCCGTGAATCCCTCCATGGAGGCTCGGGCGCGCCATCCATGGCGCTTACGCCCCCGCGAGCCCACAC
>NZ_JBBPFR010000026.1:0-68541 GCF_037969685.1 Stenotrophomonas sp. G106K1
TTGCGCCAAAAAACCGTTTCTTTTTACCCGGTTACATGGGTTTTCAGCGAAGGGCGCCGCCCCTGGGGGGGGGGGGGGGGTGGGGGGGGTCGCGGAAAGCCCGGTGGGATTTGTGGGGTTGGCCGGGCGGATGGGACTGCGCAGGGGGCGCTGCAAGTACGTCCCTGTAAGCTCGGTCGCCGCATCCATGCGGCTCACGCCCCTGCGCAGCCCACCCGCGCGGCCTTGGACGGTTTCCGTGGGCGCTCAGCACGGAATCAACAGAAGAAGCGAAAAGCAGAAAAGCCGCGGCGATGCCGCGGCTTTTCCTGTAGAGCCGAGCCCATGCTCGGCGAACGCGAAGGCCTTAGTGCTTGGCCTCTTCCTTGGCGGCAGTGGCCTTGGCGTCGTCGGCGACGTCGCGGGCCTTGTCTGCGACCTTCTGCGCGGCATCGGCAGTGGCGTCGCTGGCGTGCGCGGCGGCATCGGTCGCCGCGACCTTGGCCTTGTCGGCCGCGTTGGCGGTGGCTGCGGCAGCGCTGTCCAGCGCCTGCTGGGTGTCGGCGGCGGCCTGCTCGGAGGCGGCGGCGGTCTTGTCGGCGGCGTCACGGGTGGCTGCGGCGGCCTTGTCGACGGCATCGCGTGCGGCGGCACCGGCGCTGTCGGCGGCCTGCGCGGCATCCTGCTTGGCCTGTTCGGCTTCCGGGCCCTTGCAGGCAGCCAGTGCAAGCAGCAGGGAGGCGGCCAGCAGGGTAGTGGTCAGCGGGCGAATCTTCATGGCGGTCTCCGGCACTGCAATGGATGGGGACGCCAGCCTATTCATATCGTTGTGAAGACGTGGTGGTGACCTGCGCCCTGCGCACGGAACGGCGCGCAAAGAAAAAGCCGCTGGCGAACCAGCGGCTTCTTCAGAACAGCTTGAAGAAAGAAGTTATTACTTCTTGGCTTCTTCAGCAGCGTCCTTGGCCTTCTCGGCGGTGCCTTCAGCAGCCTTGGCAGCGTCGGCAGCAGCGCCGGCAGCAGCGTCGGTGGCAGCGCCAGCAGCCTGGGCAGCGGCGTCAACCGAAGCGTCAGCAGCGGTGGCGGCGGTGTCAGCGGCCTGCTGGGCAGCGTCGGCGGTCTGGGCGCCAGCAGCGGCGGCCTGGTCGGCAGCAGCCTGGGCTTCGGTGGCGGCCTGGTTGGCCGAAGCAGCGGCGTCCTGGGCAGCTTCCTGCTTCGAGCAGGCGGCCAGGGCCAGAGCCAGGGACATCGCGACCAGCAGCTTGTTGATGCTCATTGTGTAAATCCTCGTCGTTAGAATTAGGCAACGCGCATGCTGCGCGCCGACAACATGATGACAAGCCAAGATTGGGTGTCAAGCGATCCCGCATTCATTTTTGCGAAATAGACGTTAAACCCTTTCAGATCAACTCGATGGCGATAGCCGTCGCTTCGCCGCCGCCGATGCACAGGGTGGCAATGCCGCGCTTGCCGCCGCGCGTGCGCAATGCGTTGACCAAGGTGACCACCAAGCGTGCGCCGGAGGCACCGATGGGATGGCCCAGCGCGCAGGCACCGCCATTCACGTTGAGCTTGTCGTGCGGGATGCCCAGTTCGCGCATCGGTGCCATCGCCACCACGGCGAAGGCCTCGTTGATTTCGAACAGATCGACCTGGTCCAGCGACCAGCCGGTCTTCGCCAGCAGGGTGTGGATGGCGCCGATCGGGGCGGTGGTGAACCACTCCGGTTCCTGCGAATGGGTGGCATGGCCGACGATGCGCGCCAGCGGCTGCAGGCCGCGCGCGGCAGCATCTTCTTCGCTCAGCAGGACCACGGCGGCAGCGCCGTCGGAAATGCTGGAGGAACTGGCGGCGGTCACGCTGCCGTCCTTCTTGAAGGCCGGGCGCAGGGTCGGGATCTTGGCAATGTCCGAGCGGCCGGGCTGTTCGTCGCTGGCGACCTCGACGTCACCCTTGCGGGTGGCGACCTTCACCGCAACGATTTCGTCGGCGAAGGCGCCGTTGGCCTGGGCCGCCTGTGCGCGCTTGACCGATTCGATGGAGTAGGCGTCCTGCTCTTCGCGGGTGAACTGGTACTTGTCCACGGCACATTCGGCGAATTCGCCCATGGCCTTGCCGTCGTAGGCATTGACCAGGCCGTCGTGGGCCATATGGTCCACGGCCTGGAAGTTGCCGAAACGGTTGCCGGTGCGCGAGTTGGGCAGCAGGTGCGGGGCGTTGGACATCGATTCCATGCCGCCGGCGACCACGACCTTGGCCGAGCCGGCCTTGATCAGGTCATGGCCGAGCATGATGGCCTTCATGCCCGAACCGCAGACCTTGTTGAGGGTGGTCGCGCCGACCGACAGCGGGATGCCGGCGGCGATCGCTGCCTGGCGGGCAGGGGCCTGGCCGAGGTTGGCCGGCAGCACGCAGCCCATCAGGACTTCGGAGACGTCGCTGGCAGGAACGCCCGACTGCTCCAGCGCCGCGGCGATGGCGGCCGCGCCGAGGGTCGGGGTCGGAACGCCGTTGAACTGGCCGAGGAAGGAGCCGATGGCGGTGCGCTTGGCGGCGGCGATGACGATGTTGGACATGGCAATCTCGTTGATGCGTGAGCAATGTTCGGAAAGGAGACGACGGGCGTTGGAAGCGGCGCCGTTTCCCGGCAGACTGCGTGGGGGTCGGCCCAGTATAGAGGGTCGGCGAAGACTGCCGCTGGGCAGTACTGGATGCCTGCCCGGATGGCGGCAGGCCAACGTTCATGGGAAGGAAACGATGGAACGTAAGACGATGGGAAGGTCGGTCCTGGCATCGGCGCTGGCGGTGGCGCTGTCGGCGTGTGGCGGTGGAGGCGGCGGCAGCAACGTGCGCGTCGACCCGCCACCGACGACGCCACCGGTCACGCCCCCGGTCACCCCGCCTCCCGCGTCCAAGCCGCTGGAACCGGCGGTGGATGCGCATCTGGCACAGACCAACGCGCGTGCCGCACTGGCCACGGGCGCGACCGGCCGCGGCGTGCGCATCGGCATTGTCGATTCGGGCGTGCTGCGCAACGCCGAGGCACTGAACGGACGGGTAGTGGCCAACCTCAACTACATCGACCCGAGCCGCAACAATCTCAACGTCGATGACGTGCTTGGCCATGGCACGGCCGTCGCCAGCCTGGCGGCCGGTGCATCGGTGGGTGTCTGGCCCGGAGGCATCGCACCGGGTGCGGAGATCGTCTCGGCGCGTATCATTTCCGACACCACGCCCCAGGATGACGGCAGCGGCAAGGGCAACTCCTTCAGCGGCACGCTGGGCGTGGCCGGGGTCCACCAGGATCTGATCGGCTACGGCGTGAAGGTGATGAACAATTCCTGGGGCGGCCTGTACTGGACCGACCTCGGTACCACCGCGCAGGTCGCGGCCGAATACCGCCCCTTCATCATCAACCACGGTGGCCTGGTGGTGTTCGCCGCAGGCAACGAGGGGCGCGACCAGCCCAGCAGCGTGGCCGCGCTGCCCAGCCAGCGTGGCCTCGGCGGATCGCTGCCGGCAGCCGACCTGGAAAAAGGCTGGCTGGTAGCCACCGCGATCGATCCGAACAAGCCAGGTGAGCGTGCCCCCTGGGCCAATGCCTGTGGCGACGCCGCACGCTACTGCCTGACCGCTCCCGGCAGTGCCGTGTTCCCCGAGCCGGGTACCGGCAAGTATCTGTGGAACTACGGCACGTCCTTCGCCGCGCCGCTGATCTCCGGTGCTGCTGCGCTGGTCTGGCAGCGCTACCCGTACTTCGACAACGACCTGGTGCGGCAGACCCTGCTCGGCACCGCCACCGACATCGGGGCGCCGGGCGTCGATCCGATCTACGGTTACGGCATGCTCAACGTCGGCAAAGCGGTGAACGGTCCCGGCCGCTTCGATTGGGGCGATGTCACGGTCAATGTCGATGCGGCTTCCTCTGGCTCGATCTGGAGCAACGACATCGCCGGCGCTGGCGGCCTGGTCAAGCGCGGCGATGGCCGGCTGGAACTGAGCGGCAACAACAGCTACAGCGGTGCCACCCGCATCGAGCGCGGCAGCCTGGCCCTGCGGGGCGGCGCTGTGATCCGTTCCAACGTCAGCATCTCTGGTGCCGGCGGTGCCTCGATGGCCGGCCTGCAGTTCATGCCGGGCACGCCGCGGGTGATCGGCAACGTCGACAACGGCGCCAGCGTGGTGCTGGTCAACGCCAACACCACCGCGACCATCGAAGGCAATTACAGTCAGCGGCCGGATGCGCAGCTGATCGTCGCGCTGGGCGTGAACCCGCTGCAGGTGACCGGCACCGCACGCCTGGCCGGTGGCGTGGTGGTCGATGGCATCGTTTCCGGTTACGTGCCGCAGGCCGGCAGCCGCCAAGGGCTGATCCATGCCAACGGCGGTATCAACGGTACGTTCACCACGCCGGTGGCCAACACCGGCGCCAACGGCCTGACCCTGCTGCAGGCACAGTACGGCTATGGCAGCAACGATGCGTGGATGGACCTGACCCAGGTCAACGTTTCCGCCGCCGCGTCCGGCCTGGGCGCCAATGCACAGGCATCGGCACTGCGGGTGGCATCGGCATTCACCGCGCTGGACCGCAATGCGGATCTGCAGGGTTCGGCATTCGGTGCGGCCGCCGGCGCGCTGCAGCGTACGGCGGGCGGGGCCGATGGCCTGTCGGCGAGCCTGGAGAGCCTGTCCGGACAGGCGCATGCGCGTGCTGAAGCGTCGACTTTCGACAGTGTGGACATGTCGCGCCGTGCGGTTGCCGAGCGCTTCGACCGGGTGCAGGCAGCACCGAAGCTGCGTGGCGCCTGGCAGAGCGCGCTGGGCGAAGCCGGACAGGGCAGCTTTGCCGGCAACGCCGCCGAAAGCCAGGGCTGGATGGCAGGCCAGGACGTGGCACTGGGCAGCAACGGTCTGCTGGGCATGGCCTTCGGCGAAACCCGCAGCAACGGCGGCAGCAACTTCAGTGGTGATCGTGGCCGCGATCGCCAGACGCAGGCGCAGTTGTATGCCGGCTGGAACCTGGGGCGTGGCTATGCCCTGGCCCAGTTCGGTACCGGCCAGTTCACCCGTGAGCTGGACCGCCAGTTGCTGCTGGGCGCCGGTGCCTACGGTGTGTCCGCGCGCTACGGCGGGCGTTTCAGCAGTGCCAGCATCGAAGGTGGCTATCGTTTCGGGCGCATCGGTGCGTCGTTGACCCCGTACCTGGGAGCCAGCAGCACGCGCCTGGATACCGATGGCTTCAGCGAGCAGGGCGGCTTCGGCTTCGGTCTGCGCGGTGAGGCGTCACATGCACAGCGCAGCCAGATGCTGGCGGGCCTGCGCGGCGAGCGGCAGTGGGGTCGTTGGACCCTGCGCGGCCATGCCGAGTGGCAGCAACGGCTGGATGGCAGTGAGCAGGCCTGGCAGGCAAGCTTCGTCGGTGTTGATGCCTGGGCGCCGTTGGCCGGTGTCGACGCACCGCGGGGCAGTGCCTTGTTCGGCCTGGCGCTGGAATCGTGGTGGGGCCGCAATGGCCGCCTGAGCCTGGGTATCGACCAGCGCGTGGGTGGCAGCGATGCACGTCAGGCGGCGCTGCGCTACAGCGCTGGCTTCTGATCGTAGCGCCGGGCCTGCTGCCCGGCGCGTTCATCCGGCGCTGCCGACCATGGGTCGGCACGCGCACGGTTCGCGAGGCGGCGATCAGCCGCCGCGCAGATTGCCCAGGCGCGGCGTGCTGCGGCCCAGCGGCATCTTCAGCTTGCCGATCGACAGGATGCGCGCTTCGGCGATCCGGTCGGCGGCACGCTGCGGGGCGATGTTCTCGCGCTGCGACAGTTCGAAGATGCGCGTCAGGTTGTGGTAGATGCTGCGGATCAGCCGCATCGCGCGCTCGCGGTTGTAGCCGTCGATTTCCAGCGACACGTTCATCACGCCACCGGCGTTGACCGCGTAGTCAGGCGCATACAGGATGCCGCGCGCATGTAGTTCGTCGCCGATCTCCAGGCTGGACAGCTGGTTGTTGGCGGTGCCACAGATGATCTTCGCCTTGATCCGCGGCAGGGTGTCGGCGTTGATCGCGCCTTCCAGTGCACACGGCGCGAACACATCGGCGTTCACTTCGTGGATCTCGTCCGGCTTGACGGCCTCGGCGCCGAAGTCGTTGACCGCACGATCCACCAGCGCGCTGTCCAGATCGGTGACATACAGCTTGGCGCCACGGTCGCGCAGCAGCTTCACCAGTTCCATGCCGATATGGCCCAGGCCCTGCACCGCGATGCTGGTCTTGCCCACTTCCTCATGGCCGAACTTGAAGCGCATCGAGGCCATCAGCGCCTGCAGCGCGCCATAGGCGGTGAACGGGGCCGGATCTCCCGAGCCGCCATGGACCTGGTGCACGCCGGTGACGAACTGGCTCTCCAGGTAGATGTTCTCCATGTCGTTGACGTCGGTACCGACATCCTCGGCGGTGATGTAGCGACCGCCCAGCGAATCGACATAGCGGCCGAAGGCGCGGAACAGCACTTCGGTCTTGTCGACCTTGGGGTCGCCGATGATCACCGCCTTGCCGCCACCGACATTGAGACCGGCCAGCGCATTCTTGTAGGTCATCGTGCGGCTCAGCCGCAGCACATCGGCCAGCGCATCGTCGGTGCTGGCGTAGGGGCGCATGCGCACCCCGCCCAGGGCGGGGCCCAGGGTGGTGTTGTGGATGGCGATGATCGCCCGCAGGCCGGCATCCTGGCTGTGGCAGAACACCACCTGTTCGTGGCCGGTAGTTGCGAGGGTTTCGAATAGCATGGGGTCTCCGATGGCGCGATCTGCGGTGAACTGCGGCGAACTGCCAATGAACGGTAGGGTCCGAAAACAAAAAAAGCGACGTCGTCGGTACAGGGGGACGGGTCGCGCGGCGCCATTCTAGTCCATTCGCCCGGGATATGCCGTCGACGCCGGAGGCGCCCGGGTTAAAGAAGATGAAAGTGCGGCCGATGCTGCGACGACGGCAGGTGGCCGGATGTGATGAAGGCGCAGGCAGTGGCAGCAGCAGGACAACGACAGGATGGGCGGCGATGACCGCAGCGTGGTGGCGATCTGTGCTCCGTTTGCTGTCGCGGCTGAGCGGGCAAGCCCCGGCACGCCTGGCCGCGGCGCCCCGCCAGGCCGTGGCCGCAGCGGCGGCCAGCCTGCGGGGCGACGCCTTGCCGGCGGCCGAGGTCGCCGCTCACCTGCAGCGCGGGCTGCATGCGCTGGCCCTGTATCCGCGCTTGGCCGGCGAACCGGCGGCGGTCAGCGCGTCGGGTCTGGCCGAGGCGGTGGACCGCGCGCTGCAGGACCGCGACTGGGCTACCCGACAGCTGCCGCGGCGTCCGCAACTGCTGCCGCAGCTGATCCAGACGGTCAATGATGACGTTGCATCGGCGCGGGTGATGGCCGCGATCATCGGCCAGGATCCGGTGCTGACCGGCAACCTGCTGCGGATCGCCAACAGTCCGGCCTACAAGGTGCACGAGCGGCCCGTGGAAAGCCTGCAGCGGGCGGTGACCCTGGTCGGCACCGAAGGCGTGCGGCAGATCATCAGCGCCGTGCTGGTGCAGCCGGTGATGCAGGTGCAGTGCGAGGTGTTCCCCCAGTTCAGTTCGATCATCTGGGAGCACGCGCTGCTGGCTTCGCGCGCGGCCGCCGACCACGCGCGCACGGTCACCTTCGGCGATGCCTTCGCTGCGCAATGGCTGGGCTTGGTGCAGGGCCTGGGCGCAGCGCTGGTCATGCGGCAACTGCTGCAGGAAGCACAGGCACGCGGCGAAGAGGTGGAGCCGGTGCTGGCCCTGCAGTTGCTGCAGCAGTGGTCACTACCGCTGGCACAGCGGGTGGCTGCCGCCTGGGAGCTGCCCGAACCGGTGCATCAGGCCTTGGCGGCGGACGCTGCCGGTTCGCTGGCCGACAGCCTTCGATTGGCCAGCGCCGCTGCGGCGGCCAGCCTGCTGTGTCGGCACGGGCATGCCAGCCAGGGCCGCATGCTGGCCTTGCTGGAGCAGTTGCCGGCAGCGCCGCCTCACGCGCTGCGCTGGATCTGGCGGCGCCTGCACGGGCGCAATGTGGAAACCCTGGACGAGAGCCTGCACGGCGATGGCGAAGGGCTCGCCCCCTGATCGTTACAGCTGCGATTCCAGCGGTAACCAGCTGATCACCCGCGCCGTCCAGCGCTTGCCGAGGCTGCTGCCGGGTTCGGCTTCGACCCAGTGCGGCGGTGGCTCGCGCTGCAGCCAGCGCAATTCGTCATCAGCGCCCAGTGCCAGCCACCAGCTGTGTTCCGGACTGGCCAGGCGCAGGTATTCCGCGCGCAGCTGCGCGCCCAGGACCGGGTCGTCGAACAGCACGCCCATCTCGGTGTTGAGATAGGCCGAACGCGGATCGAGGTTGAACGATCCGACGAACCCGCGCTGGTCGTCGACCAGCAATGCCTTGGTGTGCAGGCTGGCGCCACTGCTGCCGAACAGGCTGCTGTCACCGCTCTGGCCGCTCGCCTTCAGTTCGTACAGCTGCACGCCGGCCTTCAGCAGCGGCACCCGGTAGCCCATGTAGCCACCGTGCACGGCGGCCACATCGTTGGCCGCCAGTGAGTTGGTCACCACGCCGACCTGGGCGCCACGCCCTGCCATCGCCGAAAGGCCGTCCAGCCCTTCGCTGCCGGGCACGAAGTACGGCGAGATCAACAGGGCCTTGTAGCGCGTCGACTGCAGCTGCCGGACCAGCGCGGTGACCAGCCAGTCGTCATGCGCATCGCCGTGGTGCTTCATCGGTGGATCGGACAGGATCCTTACCTGCGTGCTCCAGTGCAGTGGCTCGGGGCTGGCGCGCTGGCGCTGGCGCGACTCTGCCACGCGCTGCAGGTACGGTTGCGCCAGGGCATGCAGCGCGTCCAGATCGGACTGGCGTACCAGCTGGCGCAGCTGCGCATCGGTGTAGGTCGCCAGCGCCGAGATCGGAATCGCCGCGTCGCTGTTCCAGTAGTCGTCGAAGATCTGGTTGGCCTGCTGCACGGCCGGGCCGGCCACCACCAGGTCCAGATCCTGGAAGTTCACGTCGCTGCGCGCGCTGAAATACTCCTCACCGATATTGCGTCCACCCACGATGGCGATGCGCCCATCGGCGATCCAGCTCTTGTTGTGCATGCGGTGGTTCACGCTGAAGGCGCGTTGCACCAGCTCCAGCGTGCGGGCGATGCCGCTACGGTTGCGGAACGGGTTGTACAGGCGAAGCTCGATGTTGGGATGCGCATCGAGCGCCATCATCAGCGCATCCTTGTCCTTGGCGTTCATGTCATCGAGCAGGATGCGCACGCGCACGCCACGTTCGGCAGCGTCGTACAGCGCCTTGGCCATCAGGTGGCCGATCAGGTCGTCGTGCCAGATGTAGTACTGCAGGTCCAGGCTGCGGCCGGCATGCTCGGTGATCATCGCGCGTGCAGCGAACGCATCCATGCCATCGCTGAGGAAGGCCACGCCCGATTGCCCAGGATGGGTAGCCTGCAGGGGCATGATCTGTCGATCGATGGTCGTCTGCGCAGGCTGCAGTGGCAGGACCTGCGACGCTTCACCGCGCGCCTGTGGGGCCAGGTGGTCGGCCAGCAGCAGGCCAGACAGGACCAGCAGAAGCAGGGCGGCGATGATGATCGCGGCAACGCGCAGCAGGCGTCGCCATAAGGGTTTGCGCAGGCTCATGACGCCGATGGTAGGTCCACACCGCGCGTAGATCCACGCCACACGTAGATCCACGCCACGTCTGGAAGTAGATCCACGCCATGCGTGGATGAGTAGATCCACGCCATGCGTGGATGAAGTGCCGTGACTCAGAACCGCTCGTCGCTGCCCAGGTAGCGCCATTGGCCCACGGCCAGCGGGCCCAGCGCCACCCGGCCGATGCGCAGGCGGCGTACGGCCACAACCTGCAGGCCGGCAGCCGTCACGGCGGTCCTCAGCCCCTTCGCAGTCAGCCCCTTGCCTGCAAAGCGCAGGCGCTGCTCGCTCTGCCAGCTGACCTTGGGGCCGCCTGCTTCGTGCTGCAGCCGGGCCATCAGCCACGGGCCACGTTCCGGGCCGCCTTCAGCCACTTCGACCAGATATTCCTGTTCGGTGCGGCCCAGGTTGCGCTGCAGGTGCGCGAGCACGGCCGGATCCTGGCTGACCACCACCAGCCCGTTGTCGTCGGCCGGCAGTGAGGAGGCCAGCTGCAGGCCGTGGAAGTGCCGCTGCAGCGGACGGATGTCACTGGCATCCAGTTCGCTGCGGGTCTCGGTGCGGATCAGCGCACAGAGGGCATCGGCGGGCACGCCCGCCGGTTTGTGCAGCAGCATGCTGGCGCGCTCGGCCTTGCTGTCGCTGGCCTGCTCGGCCACCACGATGCTGGCGCTCTCGTCCACCGGGCGTTGCGGCTGTTCCACCACCTCGCCATCGACGCTGACCCAGCCGCCCTCGATATAGCGCCGCGCTTCACCACGCGGGATGCCGAGCAGGGCGGACAGGCGTTTGTCGAGTCGGGTCGGTTCCATGGCGAAAGGTCGGGCAGGGGGCGCGCAGTGTAGCCGCTACGCGGTTTCAGCGCTGGCCACGGTTGGCCAGCTCGGTCAGGTACAGCCGGGTATCGAACTCCAGCTGCAGGTAATCGGGCTCCATGTGCTGGCACAGCTGGTAGAAGGCCTTGTTGTGGTCGGCCTCCTTCAGATGGGCCAGTTCATGCACCACGATCATGCGCAGGAAGGCGGCTGGCGCCTGCCGGAACACGGTGGCGATGCGGATCTCGCGGCTGGCCTTGAGCCGGCCACCGTGCACCCGGGAAATGGCGGTGTGGGTGCCCAGGGCGTGCTTGATGACCTCCAGCGTGTTGTCGTAGCAGACCTTGTTGAGCGGTACCGACTTGCGCAGGTAGCGGTCCTTCATGTCCTGGGTGTAGTCGTACAGCTGGCGGTCGCTGCGCACCTCATGCGGGTCCGGGTAGCGCTGCTGCAGCCACGGGCCGAGCTTGCCCTGTGCCAGCAGGTCGCTGACCTGGGCGACCAGGGGTTCGGGGTAGCCGGTGAGGTACTTCAGTACAGCCATGCAGGGGCGTCGGCGCGTCGGTAGAATGGGGCATCCAGATTACACGCGGTACGTATCGACCATGGCAAAGCCCAACGCGCTGCAGGAACAATTGCTCAAGGCCGGCCTGGCCAAGAAGTCGCAGGCCAGCGCCGCCGCGCGTGAACAGGCCAAGGCCCGCCAGGGCAAGGCCGAGTCGACGTCGGCGGAAGTCCAGCGTGAAGCTGAACGCGCTCGCGCCGAGAAGGTCGAGCGCGACCGCGCGCTGGCCGCCGAACGCAACGCGCAGGCCAAGCTGGCTGAGCAGAAGGCGCAGGCGAAACAGATCATCGCGGCCCACGCCGTGCCGCACAAAGGCGAGGACGAGTACCGCTTCAGCGATGGCGCGGTGATCCGCACCCTGTTGATCGATACCAAGCTGCGCAAGGCGCTGTCGGTGGGCGTGCTGGTCATCGTGGCCCACGGCGACGGCTACGCGGTGCTGCCGCGCGCGGCGGCTGAAAAAGTGCGTGAACGCGCCCCGGAAGCCATCATCGTCGACCATGGCACGCCCGGCTCCAGCGCCGAGATTTCCACCGGCAACGCCGAGGACGACGCCTACTACGCGCAGTTCCAGGTTCCCGACGATCTGGTCTGGTAAGGCGGCGCTGAACCGGCCGCAGCGTCCGCCGGGCATGGCCCGGCGCTACCGATTGCGGCGGGGTGTATCGTCCCCATATCAGGCGACACCCCTGCGGAGGATGGCCATGGCTACCGGTTGGGCCGGAGATGGCGCGGTCCAGGACCAGATCGACGCCACCGTCGACGATGCGATTGCCCGCGCGCGGCGCCAGCTGCGCCAGGGCCCGGGTCTGGAACACTGTGAGGAATGCGACGCGCCGATTCCGTTGGCGCGGCGTCAGGCAGTGCCTGGGGTTCGGCTGTGCGTGAACTGCCAGCAGGCGCACGACGAAGAGGAACAGGCGCAGAGTGGCTACAACCGGCGCGGCAGCAAGGACAGCCAGCTGCGGTAAGGGGTGTTCGGCAACTGCAACACCGTGCCCTCATGGCCGTTGCCGGTTTCCTGCAGCGTGGTGTAGATCAGGTTCACGTCGATCACCCGGCCCTTCAGCCCGGGCTTTTCGCCGTTTTCCAGCACTTCGATGTAGTCATGCAGGCGGAACGGTCGCGTGGTGAAGATCAGCAGCGTGCAGAAGATGTTGGACAGCACGCTCCAGGCCGCGAAGAACGCCACCGCGCCCACCGCAGCGAAACCGGTGAAGGCCGTCCACAACACCGAGGGCGAGGCGCCGAGCAGGCTCAGGATGTACAGCACCGCGCTGAAATAGACCACGAAACTGGTGATCCGGCGCGCACCCATCACCATTTCCGGTGGCAGCGTGTAGTGATCGGCGAAGCGGCGGATCAGGCGCCGGGCCAGCACCCGCAGCAGCCAGGCGGCCAGCAGGGTGATCAGGATCTGCAGGGCGATCCCGATGTCATGCAGCCAGGGGTGGGTCCAGGTGGGCAGGTGGTCCTTCAGCGACAACATCATGGGGCGACAACATGCGACGGAAACGGGTCTTGATGTTACCCGGCGCGTGTCGACGTATCGACCGCCTGTGCCCAGGCAAGGCAGACAAGGTCCTGTTTGTGCTGCTGCAGGCAGGCGCGGCCGCTCTCGGCACGCCAGTGCAGGGAAACGCTGAACGCCTGCAGCAGCATGCAGGCCACGATCGCCAGCAGGGCGGCGCAGGAAGGACTGGACATGGGAGGCTCCTGGCCGGGAAGGCCTGCGGGGGACCTGTGATGGATGCAGCCAGCCGCGAAAAGGTTGCAAGCAGAAAGCGCGTCGGCAGATCTAAACCTTTTTCCGGCTGGCCGCATCCAACGGATATGCTCGACACCACCATGCACGCGCCGCCTGCCGCCAACGACGTCGTCGACGAAACCGCTTTGGTGCGTGCGGCGGCGGCCGGCGATACCGCTGCCTACGAACTGCTGTATCGGCGGCACTCGCCGCGGGTGTTTGCCTCGTTGTGGCGCCTGTGTGGCGGCCAGCAGGCACGCGCCGAGGATGCACTGCAGGAAGCGTTCCTGCAGGCATGGAAGGCACTGCCCGGCTTCCGTTTCGAGAGCAGCGTGTCGACCTGGCTGCATCGGTTGGGGGTCAACGCCGCGTTGATGGAACTGCGCGGGCGTGCCGCCGGGCATGACCACGACAGCCTGGACGACGTTGACGGTGGGATACCAGAGATGGCGGTGCATGACGGCTGCGCCGGCACCGAACGCGATCTGGAACGCGCGTTGGCGACCCTGCCGCCGCGCGCACGTGCGGTGCTGGTGCTGCACGATATCGAAGGCTGGAAACACCATGAAATCGCCGGCCAGCTGCAGATGGCGGTCGGTAGTTCCAAAGCACAGCTGCATCGCGCGCGTGGCCTGCTGCGCGCGCGCCTGGGAGACATGAAATGAGTACGCACGACCCCGATCACGACCTGCTGGCGCACCTGCGCGCCCTTCCCACTGAACGCAGCGCACCGGCTGATGGCTGGGAACGCCTGTCGGCGCGGTTGCCACCCCGCGAACCGGTTGCCGCGCAGGTGCCGAAGGACAACGTGGTGGCCTTGCCACTGCGCAGCCGTCGACGCTGGTGGTTGCCGGTTGGCGCTGCGCTGGCGGCCAGCCTCGCGCTCTGCGCGGTGGCGCCGTGGCGGCATGCACCCGAGACGCTGCCTGCACCCAGTGGCCTGCAACTGCAGGCCGATGCGATGACCGAACAGTACCGGCAGGCCGTGGCGTCGCTGCCTGATGGGCGGGCGCCGGAATGGCAGCCCGCCCTGCACGAACTGGATGAAAGTGCGACACAGATCCGTGCCGCGCTGGCGCAGGACCCGCGTGCACCGCACCTGCTTGGCCAGCTCAAGCGCACTTACGCGCTGCGGCTCGAACTGACCCGGCAGGCGGCCTATGCCGCCGAATCCGGCTTGACGACCTGAGGAGACCCCCGATGACCCGAACCCTGATTTCCTGCTGTGTCGCGCTGCTGCTGGTGCCGGCCATGGCGCTGGCCGACACCCGCATCGACGAACGCCACACGCTGGCTGCGGGCGGTCGTATCGAATTGAGCAATGTGGCCGGCAAGGTGAGCGTGCGTGGCTGGGACCGCAACGACGTGCAGCTCACCGGCACGCTCAGCGATGGCCTGCAGCTGCGCCAGGAAAAGAGCGCCAACCGGGTGCGTTGGGAGATCGAGTATCCGCGACGCGGCAACAGTGGCGGCGCCACCCTGACCCTCAACGTGCCGCGCTCGGTGGAGCTGCTGCTGAGCACGGTCAGTGCCAGCCAGGACATCAGCGGCATTGACGTGCGCCGCCTGCAGGCCGATACGGTCAGCGGCAGCCTGAGTGCATCCGGTCGCAGTGGCGACAGCAAGCTCAACACGGTCAGTGGCAGTGTCAATGCGCGACTGCAGACGCCGAAGCTGGACGTGAACACGGTCAGTGGCCGCATCGAAGCCGGCGGCGGCGTGTCGGGCGATATCGGTGCGCAGACGGTGTCCGGCCGCGTCGAGGTCGACGCCGGTCGCGTGCAGCGGCTTGCGGTGGAAACCGTATCGGGCAGCATCGACCTGTCGGCGGCCGGGCTGGCGCCGGGTGGACGCATCAACGTGGAGTCGGTCAGTGCATCGGTCAGCCTGCGCCTGCCGCGCACGGTGTCGGCGCAGCTGTCGGTGAACAGCTTCAGCGGGTCGATCAACAGCGACGCCGGCAAGGTCGAGCGGCCGCGCTATGGGCCGGGCAGCAGCCTGGATGCCCGTCTGGGCAGCGGCGACGGCGATATCCGCGTGCAGTCGCACTCGGGCAGTGTGCAGGTACGCCTGGACCGCTGAGCGCGGCCCGGCAGGCCGCGGCGGCAGCGCCGCCGCGGTCGGGGGGGTCAGCTGGCTTTCTTCAGCGCCCAGGTGGTACCGAGAACTTCAATCTTGCCACCGCTCTTGCGGAACGCGGCCAGGTCGGAGGCGATCGAATCGCTGTTGACCGCGGTGCTGGCGGATGCGCCCTTGCGTTCGCTGCGGATGCTGTTGCTGGCCTTCGCGGGGGTCTTTGCCTTGCGGGGCATGGTTGCTCCTGTCAGGTGGAAGGGGAGGAAAGCGCGCAGGACTCAGCCTGGCGCAGGTAGTCCTGCCGCTCGCGGCGGCAGTCGTCGCCGCCCATCGAGAACTGGCGGCAGATCGCCGGGCGCTGCGAATAGATCGTGCAGCGCAGGTGATACGGATCGATCGCCGCGCACCAGCCTTCCTCGTTGCGCGCCATCACGGCACGGCCGTGTGCGTCGCGCGACAGGAACTGGCCGGGCACGTGGTCGCCGGGCTGCAGCAGCACCGGCAACCGGCAACAGACCGCGTCACAACGGCGGCAGTCGATGGGTGCTGGTTCAGCGTCAGGTTGTACGGCCACAGGGGCCAGGCGGGTGCCCAAAGCGGGTCTCGATGGCGGCTCGGGTAGTACGCGGACCATGATCGAGCCAGAGGGCATGGTCGCCAGACCCGCTGCGCGGGGCAGGCTGCACCATGGGTACACACACCGGCGAGACCAGTGGAAGGTGCAGCGGTTTTCTAGCCGGCCAAGGGTAGCGCAGACCGCGTAACGTTTTGTTAATCCCGGCTGGCTGCCGCCAGCGCAAGGCCCTGCACGACCCCCAGCGAGGGCTCGCCGTGGACCATCCGGGCGCCAGGGAAGGCCTCGGCAGCGGCCTGCCGCAGGTAGCCGGCGCGGGACATGCCGCCGGTCAGGAACACCGCGTCCGGGTCGCCGCCGATGTCATTGCGGACCTGCGCGAGCAGTTCGCGGATCTGGGTCAGGTAGCTGTGGGCGGCGGCGGCCAGACCGTCGGCGCTGTTGTCCACGTGCAGGTCGCGGGCGATGTAGTCCAGCGTGCTGCGATGCTGGCTGGCGCCGCTGAGGGCGATCTTGGCGCGCTCGACATCGCGGTACAGGCGGGCGGTGTTGCCGGTGTCCTGCAGTGCCTGCAGGCGCGCGCCCCACGGCGCATCCACGTTGTCGTAGTTGTGCTGGCGGAACTCGCGCTGGCGGGTCATGTCCTGCACGGTGGCCGCTTCCACGTAGTGGTGGGTGGGCACGCGGGTGATGCCACGGCCGAACAGCGGCATGTAACCGGACAGGCTCAGGGCCAGGTCGATATCGGTACCGCCGCGGGCGATGCCCCAGGCGCGGTGGATGCGTGGCGCTTCGCTTCCACCCACTTCGGCGTGTGCGATGTCGGTGGTGCCGCCACCGATATCGACGATCACCGCCTGGTGCCGATCGCTGCTTTCAGCGTGGTAATGCATCGCGGCGGCAGCGGGTTCTTCAAGGAAGTCGATCTGGTCGAAGCCGGCCTGGCTGGCCGCTTCGCGCAGGATGTCCAGGGCCTGGTCGTTGCCGGCCTCACCGATCGAACTGCGGAACTGCACCGGGCGGCCGAGCAGGGCGCTGCGCAGCGGCTGGCCGAGCTGGGCGCTGGCGGTCAAGCGGATGTGTTCGAGGATGTGCGCGGCGATGCCGGTGATGGTCTGCCGCGCGCGCGGATGCAGGTTGTAGCCGAGCATGGATTTCGGGCTCTGCACGAGGTTGCCCTCGTGCTCCTCGAAGTAGGCTTCCAGCGCGTCGTCGCCATAGACCGCGTTCTGCAGCAGGTCGCTGGCACTGCGTTCCTTGCCAGCGCGGGCCTCCATCCACTCCCGGCGCAGGGCGCGCAAGGCCTCGCGGCGCAGAGCCTGTGGCGTGCGTTCCTGGCCGGCGGCGCGGGCGGCACGGGCGGCGCTGTCGATCAGCTGCTGCAGTTCGTGTTCCTGCCCGGCGTCGAGCTGGAAATCGTCCGGATCGGGCACCACGCCGGGGAAGTAGACGCTGGTACGGAACTGTTCGGCCTCGCCGAAGCGGATCGGCAGCAACGTCCCATCACGCACGATGGCGGCGGCGGAGTTGCTGGTACCGAAGTCGATGCCGAGGCGCATGGGGAGGTCCGGGGACGATCAGGGGCCGCGCACTCTGCTGGAGTTTGCCGCGCGCTGCAAGTTCCGGTGCCTGCCTTGTGCGGGGGGCGGGCGGGGCTCCGCCCGGACCGCCGCCGGAAAATGAACGAAAAGGCCGGGCGGTTACAATGGCGGCTGTTGATTCATTTTGAGGTACTTGCGATGTCTTCTGTTCCCGCCTGCCCGCAGTGCACCCTGGAAAACACCTATGCCGACGGCGCGCTGTGGATCTGCGCCGACTGCGGCTTCGAGTGGACGGCCGAAGAAGGTGCTGGCTCGACCCTGGTCGTGCGTGACAGCAACGGCAATACCCTGCAGACCGGCGACACCGTCACCGTGATCAAGGACCTGAAGGTCAAGGGTTCCTCGATCCCGCTCAAGCAGGGCACAGTGATCCGCAACATCCGCCTGGTCGAAGACGATGCCGAACACATCGAAGGCAACTCGGACAAGATCAAGGGGCTGGTGCTGAAGACCTGCTTCCTAAAGAAGGCCTGATCGCGCCTCAGCGCTTGGCCTGCTGCGCCCGCCAGCGGGCCAGGCTGTCCAGCTTGGCCTGGTAGCGGGCCTGCTGCGTTGAACCGCCCAGTTCCTGCGCCCGCAGCAGTTCGCGGTCTGCACGTTGCAGCCGGCCCGTCAGGAAGTACACCCGCGCCAGGCCGAAGTGGAACTGGTGCGCGGTGTCGTACAGGCGCACCGCCCTCCGGTAGTACGTGATCGCCTTGTCCAGGTCGCCAGCGCGTTCGGCCTGGGCACCCTGCATGTACTGCGCGAACGGATCCTCGCGTTGCACCGACTGCAGCTTCTTCTGCATGGCCTGCGCCTGCGCCGTCATGCCGAGCTTGCGATAGAGCGCACTGGCGTTGTTCAGCGCGGCGCTCTGGCGGCCGTCCAGCCGCAGTGCGGTGTCCAGCGCGGTGCGGGCCCCCTGGTCGTCGCCCAAGCGGTTGTCGAGCACGCCAATGTTGTTCCACGTCGAGGCGAAGCTTGGGTCCTGCGCCAGCGCCGCGTCGAAGAAGGCACGCGCGCCACTCAGGTCGCCATCGGCCAGATGCTCCGCGCCGCGGTTGTTGTAGTAGTGCGCCAGCGCCCGCTCACGGCCGATGGGTTGCGGCCCATGGCGGTCGTACAGCACGTCGCGGTCCAGGTCGACGGTGCCGTAGCGGCCGCCGACATCCACGCCGGCGTTGACGTGCCCGACGTTGTAGACCACGCCCTGGTCCTGGTCCTGGTACCACGACACCACCTGGCCGACTTCCTGCACCCGCGCCTGGATGCCGGCCTCGCGGGCGAGCGTGACGAACAGCAGGGTGAAGGCGAGGCAGTTGGCGCGCTGGTGCTGCCAGATCTCGCTGACGGTGTAGGTCGCATCGGCGTCGTACTGCAGGTCCAGGCCGTGCTGGCTGAAGATCATTTCCACCAGCGCCTGCAGGCGCTGATCGCGCGAGTAACTGCGGCTGATCACCTGCTTCTGCAGCATCTCGCGCATCGCCGGCGGGATCGCGAACACCTGTTCGGGCGTCGGCACGCTGGCCGCGGTGACCTTTACGGTGGAGATGGTCGGGATGGCGGGCGCGGTAGCCGGAGCATCCTGCGCAGACAGGGCTGGCGCGCCGAGCGCAGCCAGGGACAGGAGAAAGCATCGAGCGGCAAGACGGCGCATGACGGTTTCCGGCAGCGGCGGGCGCTCCCGCCTGCGGCCAGTGTAGACCTGCATGTGGCGGTCCGCATCCACCGGCGATCAGCGCGTCGATCATCCACAGCCGGTGTGGACCAGCGCGCGACAAACCTGTGGACAACTGCTCTTGGGCCTTGCCCGGCGCGGCGCGTGAAGTGCTGGTGAAAAAACGGCCAGCTTGCCCGGCGTTGCCAAGGGCGGGATCATCCACGCATGGACTTCGCCCCGCTGACCCTCGCACCCGCGCACTGGCAGGCACTGCAGGATGCCTATGCGACGCCGCCGCGCGCCTACCACCACTTTGGCCACGTACGCGCGGTGCTGCAGCATTGCCAGGCGGTGGCCGAGGGGCCGGGCTGGCAGCAGCCGGCCGAGGTCTATCTGGCAGCGCTGTACCACGATGCGGTCTACCAGGCCGGCCGCAAGGACAACGAGGCAAAGTCGGCCGCGCTGGCGCTGCGGGCCATCGCGGACTCACCGGGGCTGGCATCGGTGGACGCCGGCCGGGTCGAGCAGTTGATCCTGCTTACCGCCCACCATGGCGAGCTGGGCCCGGCCGATGTCGATGCCGAAGCCGCGTTGTTCCTCGATTGCGACATGGCGATCCTGGCGGCGCCGGAAGCGGTGTTCTCTGCCTACGACCGTGGCGTGGCCGAAGAGTACAAGGGCGTGGTGCCGGGCTTCCTGTACCGCGCCGGACGCCGCCGCTTCCTGCAGGGACTGCTGCGCGCGCCGCGGATCTTCCTCAGCGACTTCTTCGATCAGCGTCTTGATGCTGCCGCGCGGGCTAACCTGCGCCGCCAACTGGGCGCCTGAGCGCGCCGCTACACTATCCACCTGCCATCGCGTGGTGCTGTTTCCAGCCGTGACCGTCTCCGATACCCCTGCCGATCCCCGTCCGCTGCCGCCGGAAGAACCCGGCCCCAACGAATGCTGCGGCAGTGGCTGCCCGCTGTGCGTGCTCGACCTGTACACCGAGGAGCTGCAGCGTTACCGCAAGGCGCTGGCTGACTGGAAGGCACGGCACCCGGACGCCGACCCATGAGCCGTGCCCGTCCAGCCGCGATGCTGGCGCTGGTGGCACTGCTTTTGTTCGTCGCGACCGCGTTGTGGACGCAGTTCGCGCGCGCGGATCTGGATTGGGTGAAGGCTACCCTGAGCCTGTACCTGCATGGGCCATGGGGCCTGGCGCTGCGCACCGCCTACTGCCTGCTGGCACTGGCCATCGCCGTGCTCGGCATCGCGCTGTACCGGTACAGCGTGGGGCCGCGGCGCAGCGCAGCGGCACCGTTGCTGTTCTGCGTGGCTGCCAGCGGCCTCGCCACCGTTGCCATCGGTGACAGCTGGCTGCCCGAGGCAACACCGTTGCTGGCACCGCTGATCCACGGGCTGGCCGCCAATACCGCCTTTCTGTGCGCCAGCGTGGGCATGCTGCTGCAGGCCTGGTACCTGCGCCGCGAGCCTGGCTGGCAAGGCAATGCGGCGCTGCTGTGGGGCTGGGCATGGCTGGCCTTCGTGCTGCTGTGGATGCACGTGCTCTGGCGCGGTGGGCCACCGCGCGGGCTGGGGCAGAAACTGGTGATCGCGGTGATCGTCGGCTGGTTGATCTGGCTGGCGCTGGCGCTGTATCGCCGCGGGCGTGCCGCCGGCACCCGCTGAATCGACCACCTGCTGTGTTGCAGGATGCCTGTACCGGTACGTGCCCTGCACGCAGCGGCGGCGTATCGTGTGCGCATTCCAACGGGATGCGAAACGATGCGTGCAGGGCTGGGCAGGGCGATGGGGCTGGTGTTGGCGTTGGCGGCGTTGCCAGCGATGGCCGCTGTGCAGCAGGTCAGCCACGGACGCTTCGATCAGGTACCGGTGCATGTGCCGGCCGGAGCGCCACAACGGGTGGTGATCTGGTTCCATGACGGCACCGATGCTGGCCATACGCCGATCGAAGCGCTGCGTGCCGATGGTGCGCTGGTCGCATCGGTGGATGTGGGCCACCTGCGCGGTGTGCTCAAGCGCGAAGGCAACAGCAGTTGCGCGTTCGGGGCGGGCGATGTCGAGAATTTCTCGCGCTGGGTACAGGCGTTCCTGCATCTGCCGGGGTACCACCTGCCGTTGGTTGGCGGCAGTGGTGAAGGCGCCGAACTGGCCTATGCGCTGGCAGCGCAGGCCGACACCCAGGTCTTTGCCGGCCTGTTGACCTCGGGTTTCTGCCCGGCCCACACGCACGAGCGCATGGTCTGCGGCGATGGCGTGAAGCACGACCGCCTGCAGCCCAGTGAACTGAATTTCCCGTGGTTGAACGCGGCCGGCGCGCCGGGGTGTTCAACCAACAGTGCAGGCCCGTTTGTGCAGCAGGTTGCGATGGCCCGTGAATTCAAGCGCACCGTTGCCGGCGATGCGACACCGGGGCTGGTGGCAGCCGCCCGGGTGATCGGCGCGCAGGCCGGGGTTGCGCTGGCACCGCCGCCGGATGCCCTGAAGGGGCTGCCGGTAGTGGAAGTGCCGGCGCAGGGCAGCGGCGACACATTGGCGGTGTTCGTTTCCGGCGATGGTGGCTGGGCCGGCCTGGACAAGGACGTAGCCGGTGCCCTGGCCGAACATGGCGTGGCGGTGGTTGGCCTCGATTCGCTGCGCTACTTCTGGAGCGAACGCACGCCGCAGGGATTCGCTGTCGATCTGCAGAAGATCATCGGCCACTACCGCCAGCAATGGCAGCGCGGCAAAGTGATGTTGATCGGTTTCTCGCAGGGTGCCGACGTGCTGCCGGCCACCATCAACCAGCTGGATGCAGGCACCCGCGCCGGGCTCGAGCGCATCGTGCTGCTGTCGGTGGGCAAGAACGCCGACTTTGAATTCCATGTCAGCAACTGGCTGGGCGGTGGTGGTGGCGGTCTACCGATCGCGCCGGAAGTTGCGAAGCTGCCGGCGGACAGGACCCTGTGCGTGTACGGCGACAAGGACGAGGACGCGCTATGCCCCGATCTGCCGGGCAACGACGGCGTGCACAAGGTCAAGCTGCCGGGTGACCATCACTTCGGCGGTGACTACGATCGCCTTGCCGAGGTGATCCTCAAGGGCGGCGCGTAAGCCGCTGGTAGACGCCGACCTTGGTCGGCGCTGCGGCTTGGACCATCACGGAAGGGAGCGTGTCGACCAAGGTCGACACCTACCGGGCGGCAGGTAGCGCCGGGCCATGCCCGGCGGATCGTGACCTCAATTCCGCCGCGGGTCCAGCGAGATCAGGCGCGTGGCATCCAGCAGTGCGGCCGGCAGGTGCATGCCGCCGGGTGCGGCGAGGTAGCGCGGTCGCCACTGCGGATCGAACTTCGACTTGAACCTGCGCAGGCCGCTGAAGCCATAGAAGCGCTCGCCATGCCGTGCGAGCAGGCCGGCGAGGCGGTTCCAGCGACCGGCCAGGCGATGCTGGGCCAGGCCGGACAGCGGGGCCATGCCCAGCGAGAACCGTGCATACCCCTGCGCGCGGCCCCACAGGAACAGCTCGATGAACAGGAAATCCATCGTGCCCTTCGGTGCGTCGCTGACGTGGCGCATCAGATCCACTGACAACTCAGCGCCGGCTGGTGCCTGCCACAGGTTGGCAAAGGCCACGATCCGGCCTTCGGCTTCGACCAGGGCGATCGGGAAACGCACCAGATAATCCGGGTCGTAGCTGCCCAGCGAGAACCCCTTCTCATCGCCGGACTTGTCCTCCAGCCAGGCGTTGGAAATGGCATGCAGGCGTGGCAGCAGGGCAGGGATCTCTTCCGCGGGTGCTACGCGGAACGACAGCCCACCGCGCTTGCCGCGGTTCCAGGCCTGCCGCAGGTCGGCACGCTCGCGGCCTTCCAGGCCGAAGCCGTGCAGCGGCACCATGGCTTCTTCGCCCAGCTTGACCAGGCCCAGGCCGAGATCGAGATAGGTCTGCCAATACGCCTCACCCACCTGGTAGAACACCGGGCGCAGTCCGAGCCGGTCGGCTTCTTCGCGGAAGCGCCATATCAATGCGCGCGCCACCTCCGGTGGCCCGACCGGATCGCCCATCGCGATCAGCGAGCCGCCGTAGCGCTGCATCATCACAAAGCCCTTGTGTTGCTCATCGCGCAGCACCGCCTTGTCGGCGGTCAGCACCAGGCAGGCCTGGGTGTCGGTAGCGCCGGCGAGCACCGGTGCCAGTGCCTGCAGGGTTGCGTCGTCGGCAGGCGGCAGCGGGCTGCGCGTGCTGTGCAGCAACCGCGCCAGCCCGAACATCACCAATGCCATCGCCACCAGCAGCAGCGCACGCAGCGCGCGCGGTGCATTGCCGGACACCGCGAACTGCCACCACAGCTCGTTCTGGTATTCGACATGGCTGTAAGTGAAGAACAGCAACCACGTCACCGCCACCAGCACCAGGCCGAGGTTGCGCAGCCAGGGCCACGACCAGGCTTCGTCCAGCAGGGCACCCTGGCGATAGAATTCGCGCCGCGCCGCCCACAGCGCCATCGCCACCAGTAGTGCCGACAAGGCGATCAGCGGTTGGCCACCGCGCAACCAGATCGGCAGCGGCGCGATCACGCAGATCGCCATCGCCAGCATCCAGGCCGCGTGGCTGCGGCGGGCCAGGCCCTGGCCGATCAGCAGCAGGGCGACGCCGCCGAGGCTGCCAAGCAGGTGCGAGGTTTCCAGGATCGGCAGCGAGGCATTGATCAGGTGCCGCCGTGGCGTGGGCAGGGTACCGTCGATGACCAGCGCGGCGCCGACACTGAAGGCGGCCAGCGCGATGATCTGTGGCAACCACGGCCGCAGGGCGTACCAGCCGGCGCGGGTTGCGCCTGCGCTCGCCTGCAGCGGTTGCCGCAGCGCGGGTGCCAATGCCAGCACGGTGGCCAGCAGCAGCGGCAGCACGTAGTAGCTGACGCGGTAGATCAATGCCGCTGCCAGCACCGCAGCGGGCGCCACCTGCGGCAGCAGCTTCAGCAGGCTCCACTCGAACACGCCCAGACCAGCCGGCACGGTGGAGACCAGACCGGCCAGTACGGCCACCAGGTACAGACCGACGAAACCAGGCAGGCCGGTCGGCGTGGAATCCGGCAGCAGCACGTAGAACGCCGCACTGGCCAATACCAGCTCGACCACGCTGAGCACGGTGACACCCAGCATGGTGCGTCGGTCGGGCAGCCACAGGCCATGGCCGAAGATGCGGAACTGGCGACCGTTGCGGCCAACCAGGACGAAGGTCGCGGCAAAGGCGATCAGTGCAACGATGCCGACCACGCGCACCGCCGCAGGGTCCAGCGGCAGCGCCAGCGCGGCAGCGGCCGGCTCCATGCACAGCGCCACGCCGATCAGCAGCCACGCGCCGAAGATGAAGCCCAGCGTGCTCATCAGCACCACCTGGCCGATCTGCGCCAGGTCCAGGCCGGCACTGCGGTAGCCACGCAGGCGCACGGCACCACCGGTGAGTGCGGCAAAGCCCACGGTCTGGCCCAGGGTGTGGGCCAGGAAGGCGGTGATGCCGATCCGTGCCGGGTGCACGCGGATGCCGCTGCGACGCAGGCCGATCGCATCGAAGCCGATCAGGCACGCGTAGCTGGCCAGGCCGAGCAGCACGGTCAGCGCGATCTGCGCACCGCTGAGCTGGCGGAAGGCCTGGCGGATCGCGCGATAGCCGTGCTCATCGAATTCACCGGCCAGCCCGTGCAGGGCCAGCGCCAGGATCAACAATGGAACGACGATGGTGACGACCCGCTTCCAGGTCGGTGTGGAAGGGGAGGTAGTGGAATCGGTGGGTGCGGTCATCGGCGCAAGGGTGCGGCAGTAAGGGCGAGGGCGGTGTCAACGCAGGGCGTCGCGCATCGTGCGCCTGCCAGTGCGGTTTGACCAGCGGTGCGGCTGTGCCGCCGCTGGCGGTATTCAGTGGCCGCACCAGGCACACACTTCCAACGCCGGCTGGGTGAGAATGCAGTCCAGACCACCCGCAGGAGCCACGCCCATGATGGAGCGTTACGACGTCGGACCGCGCATGTCCGAGATGACCGTGTACAACAAGGTCGCCTACCTTTCCGGCCAGATTCCGGAAGACACCAGCCAGGACATCACCGGCCAGACCCGGCAGGTGCTGGCCGAGATCGACAAGTTGCTGGCGCTGGTCGCCAGTGACCGCCAGCACGTGCTGCGTGCGGAGATCTTCCTGGCCGACATGGCTGATTTCGAGGGCATGAACAAGGCGTGGGACGAGTGGGTGGTGGAGGGCGCGACCCCGGCCCGCGCCACCGTCGAAGCCAAGCTCGCGCACGCCGAATGGAAGGTCGAGATCATCGTGACGGCGGCCGTGCCGTAATGACCGGGCGGGGGGCAGATCCGTTTTCCAATGGGAAAGGGATCTGACCCCACTCGCCGGGGAGTCGGCGCTACGACGACCGTTACAGCGGCGGCTGCAGTCGTGAGCTTGCCTGCGCGCACAAGGCCAGGCAGGCCAGCATCAACCCTTCCATGACCCGGTCGCCGACGTATTCCTCCGGCGCACCGTTCTGCCGGGCGCGTTCGGCGGCCAGCAGGACCTCCTGCACCACGCGCAGCCCGGCCAGCGCGCAATCGGCATCGGCCAGCGCCATGCACCGGCTGGGAAGTTGATGCCGCTCCGGCCACGGCTGACCGTCAGCGGCGGCACCGGTGCCGATGCGCCGCAGGGTTGCAATCAGTGTGGTGGGATCAAGCGCTGGCGACGGTTCCGTGTCCTCGTCGGCGTCTGCCGGGCCGAGGTAGGCGTGCAGATGGGGGAAATCCGATGGGTTCATGGCAAGGCTCCGTGCAGGACAGACGGTAGCCGCCACTCAAAGGTGGCGGACGGAGACGTGGCTCGAAAACCGGTGTCGAACGCTCCGGCTGGCCCGAAGACCCCCACGCCCCGTCCGCCATAGCCGGCAGACGGATTGCCAGCCGGCGCCACGCAAGGTGACGCCGGCTGGCAAGCGTAAACAACGTTCGACAAAACGGGTTTTCGAAGCCCGGCCACCCTTTTTCGGCGGCTCACCATCTGTAAACCTGCTGCTGCGCAATGCCAATCAGACGCGTTGCATTGCTCGCACCATCAAGACGCTTTCAGCATTCTTGCATGCTGTTGAACAGCCTCAAGCGCAGGTGGCGCAAGGGTCGCGAATGATCGAGCAATCTGCGACATGCATCGTGATTCGATAGTTGCCAGTGCACACAGGGCAGGTCGTTTGCGACGAAGGTCCATGACGTCGGACAGATAGTGCGGACCAAGGTCCGCACCCACCAAAAGCCGGGCCACACCATTCAAATACCAAACCCACGCTTCAAATACCAAACCCACGCTCCTGCTTCTGCAATTGACGTTGCAGTTGCAGTTGCAGTTGCAGTCGCGCTTGCCCCCGCCCACCAGCCCAGACCATGAAACCCAGCCAGCCGACGGCTCTTGCCGTTGCCGTTGCTGTTGCTCTCAGCGCAGCGCGACGCCGCCGCGTCGCAAAAAAACCTACACCAACACCAGCTCGATGCAATCCACCGGACACGGCGGAATACACAACTCGCAGCCGGTGCACAGATCGGCGATCACCGTGTGCATGTACTTGGCGCCGCCGACGATCGCATCCACCGGACACGCCTGTATGCACTTCGTGCAGCCGATGCAGTCAGCCTCCACGATCAACGCCACCTGCGGCGCCTTGTACTCGCCACGGCTGCGATCGAACGGCAGCGCCGGCACGCCCAGCACCTGCGCCAACGCCCGCGCCCCGGCATCACCGCCCGGCGGACAACGATCCACGCCCACCTCGCCACGGGCCATCGCCTGCGCATACGGGCGGCAGCCGTCGTAGCCGCATTGCCCGCATTGAGTCTGCGGCAGCAAGCGGTCCAGGCGTTCGGTCAGGGGCGGAATCAGGCTCATGCGTGGCGAAGGCTGCGCGTGTGGTTACTTCAGGGGTTTGCCGCGGTACCAGCGCTCGTGGGCCAGCGCCAGCATCGGCCGATCCTCGGCGCTGTCACCGTAAGCATGGATGCGTGTGTAGCGGGACAGATCGAACTGGCGACGGATGTGCTCGACCTTGCGCGGGCCACAATCGCCGCCGGCGTAGCGGCCGGTCAGGCGTCCGCTTTCGCTTTCCAGTCGATTGCAGATCAGCTGCAGGCCCAGTTGTTCGCACCACGGCCGCAGGTACAGATCCAGTGAACCGGATACCACCACTACGGTGTGCTGCTGCGCCTTGTGCCAGCGGATCTGCTCCAGCATTTCCGGACGCACGACATCGGGCAGGAACTCGCGGGAAAAGCCCGCTGCCAGCGTCTCGACGTCATCGGCATGGCGCTCGCTGAAGGTCAACCGGGTCACCCGTGCGCGGATGCGCTCGGCGGAGATCAGTTTCAGCTTGTACGCCAGCAGCCACGGGCCGACTTTCCACCACGCCTGTGCCAGCTGTTCGGCGGTGGCGACCCGGCGCAGGAAGCGGCCATAGGTGTCGCAGGTGGTAACGGTGTGGTCGAAGTCGAACAGCGCCAGTTCCAACGCAGCATCTCCCATCACGGTACCTCCCTTCGCGGTGCTCATGATCGGGCGCGGCCGGGGCCGCGCCCGTGTTGCATCAACGCACCGGCATGCCCGGCTGCGCGCCGCTGTCGGCGTCCAGCAGCGCCAGCGCGCCGCCATCGAAACCGGCCGACAGGATCATGCCTTCGCTCAGGCCGAAGCGCATCTTGCGCGGGGCCAGGTTGGCGATGAACACCACGTTGCGGCCGACCAGCGCTTCCGGCTCGCCGTAGCTTGCACGGATGCCGGAGAAGATCTGGCGCTTGCCGAGTTCGCCCGCATCCAGTTCGAAACGCAGCAGCTTGTCCGAGCCGTCCACGAACTCGCACACCAGCACCTTGCCGATACGCAGGTCGAGCTTGGCGAAGTCGTCGATGCCGATGTAGGCCGGCGCGTCAGCGCTGGTTGCTTCGTCCTTGGCCACCACCGGTGCGGCAGGCTTTGCGGCTTCCACCTTCGCTGCGGGGGCTGCAGCGGTAGCGGTCAGGGTGTCCTTGGAGGCGTCGATCATGGCGTCAATCTTCTTCGGGTCGATACGGGTGAACAGCGGGGTGTATTCGGTGATGCGGTGGCCCAGCAGCGGCTGTGCCAGCTCGGTCCAGTCATTGACCGGTGCAGCCAGGAAGGCCTCGGCCTGCGCGGCGGTGGCCGGCAGCACCGGCTTCAAGGCGGTGACCAGCACGCGGAACAGGTTCAGGCCCTGGCTGCAGACCGCCTGCAGCTGTGCGTCGGCGCCTTCCTGCTTGGCGATCACCCACGGCTTGACGTCGTCGATGTAGCGGTTGGCTTCGTCGGCCAGGGTCATGGTCAGGCGGATCGCCGCGGCCGGGTCATTGCGCTCATACGCCTCGCGGATCGGCGCCAGACCATCGACGAAGCGCTGGTACTGCGCCGCGTCGGGCAGCTGCGCGGCCAACTGGCCATCGAAGCGCTTGCTGATGAAACCGGCGCAGCGGCTGGCGAGGTTGACGAACTTGCCGACCAGATCGGCGTTGACGCGGGCGATGAAGTCGCCCAGGTTCAGGTCGAGGTCGTCGACGCCGCCACCGGACTTGGCGGCGAAGTAGTAACGCAGCGCTTCCGGTTCAAGACCGGCATCCAGGAAGGTACGTGCCATCACGAAGGTACCGCGTGACTTGCTCATCTTCGCGCCATCGACGGTCAGGTAGCCGTTGACGTGCAGGCGGGTCGGCGCGCGGTGGCCGGTGCCGTGCAGCACCGCCGGCCAGAACAGGCCGTGGAAATTGACGATGTCCTTGCCGAGGAAATGATGCAGTTCGGTGCTGGTGCCGGCACGCAGGTGCGCTTCGAAATCCTCGCCGATCTTGCCGCACAACGTCTGGAAGCTGGACAGGTAGCCGATCGGCGCGTCCAGCCAGACGTAGAAGTACTTGCCCGGCTGGCCGGGAATCTCGAAACCGAAATACGGCGCATCGCGCGAGATGTCCCACGCACGCAGGCCACCTTCGGCATTGAGCCATTCACCGAGCTTGGCCTTCACGCCGGGCAGGGCGACATCGCCGGCCAGCCAGTCGCGCAGGAAGCCGTCGAAGTGGCCGACCTCGAAGAAGAAGTGCTCCGAATCGCGCATTTCCGGGGTCGCACCGGAGATCACCGAGCGCGGTTCCTTCAGGTCGGTCGGCGCATAGGTGGCGCCGCAGACTTCGCAGTTGTCGCCGTACTGGTCGGCGCTGCCGCAGTTCGGGCAGATGCCCTTGACGTAGCGGTCGGGCAGGAACATGCCCTTGGCCGGGTCGTAGAACTGCGCCACCGAACGGCGGCTGATGTGGCCGGCCGCTTCCAGCTTCAGGTAGAACGCCTCGGTCAGCGCCTTGTTGGCGGCCGAATTGGTCGAGTCGTAGTGGTCGAAGGCGACGCCAAAGGCGGCGAAATCGCGTTCGTGACTGGCCTGGATGTTGGCGATGAAGGCTTCCGGGGTGACCCCGGCCTTCTCCGCAGCCAGCATGATCGGCGTGCCGTGGGTATCGTCGGCGCACACGAACCAGGCCTTGCCGCCGCTCATTCGACGCGCACGCACCCAGATGTCAGCCTGGATGTAGCCGACCAGGTGGCCCAGGTGCAGCGGGCCGTTGGCGTAGGGCAGGGCGGTGGTGACGAGCGCGGTACGGGTCATGGTCACGGGGTGCAGCCAGGGGGAACCGGGGATTATCGCATGCCCGCAATGAGGTGACCCGGCCGAGGCCGGGTCACGGGAACAAGGCGGGGGCCGGGGCGCTTATTCGCGCTGCCAGGTCTGCGCGCGGCAGATGAAGGCGATGCAGCCGGACACGTCCAGCTTGGTGCCGCCGGGCTGCAGTTCCATCTTCGACCGGTAGGTCTTGCCGTTGGCCGGGTCGAGGATGGTGCCACCGGACCACTTGTTGGCGCCGTCGGCCTTCAGGTTCCAGAGAATGGTCATGCCCTTCACCGGCTTGTTCTTGTTGGCGCCCTCGCAACCATCGCAGACCGGGTTCGGGCCCTTGTCCGAGTGCAGGATCTCGACCACCTTGCCGGACAGCGTGCCGTTGGCGGCCTGGCTGATCTCGACGATCGACTTTACCTTGCCGGTCTTGTCGTCGATGGTCTTCCAGCGGCCGGCGGCACTGTCGGCGGCCTGCGCGGAGAGCGCGGCCAGGCACAGCGGCAGCGCCAGCAGCAGGGTCTTGAAGGTCTTGCGCATGGTCCCCTCCCAGGGTTCATTCCGGCACGGTGCCGGTACGGGTCGACTGTATACCCATTCGGCGGGGTATGGGGAAGAGGGGCTCGGCCGGGCTGCGCCCGGCACCCGCAGAGGCAACGACCGGAGCAACGGCAAAAGCGGGCGTTCCGTGGGATGGCGGGGTGGCTCCGGTGGCGGGGGACGCCGTGAACCCATCCCTGAAGTGACCCCCGCAACCGGACCCACCTCGCCTTCGACAGGTTCCCGCAATCTGTCGGAATGGCATGGCCTGCTGTTGGTAGGTGTCGACCTTGGTCGACACACAGCATGGATGAACATCTGTCGGTGGATGAATCTCTGTCGATTGCGAGTAGATCCACGCCATGCGTGGATGAATCTCCTCGATTGAAAAACGCTCAACCGACCTCGTACAACTCCAGCGGCAGGTCGTCTGGGTCGGCGAAGAAGGTGAAGCGGCGGCCGGTGTATTCGTCCACGCGGATCGGTTCGTAGGCTACGCCGTGGCTGGCCAGGCGTTCGATGAACGGCTCGAGGGCGGCTACCCGGAACGCGAGGTGGCGCAGGCCCTGGGCTTCGGGGCGGCTGGGCCGTGCGGGCGGCGAGGGGAAGGAGAACAGTTCCAGTTGGCCGCCATCGGGCAGGGCCAGGTCCAGCTTCCACGAGTCGCGTGCGGCGCGGTGGTTCTCGGCCAATATTCGCAGGCCCAGCACACGTACGTAGAAGTCTTTCGAGCGCGCGTAGTCGCTGCAGATCAGTGCGGCATGGTGGATGCCCAGCAGGCCGGTGGTTTCAGGGGTCATTGCAGGGTGTCCAGCCAGCGCTGGGCGATCTTCAGCGCCAGCGGATAGGGTTCGGGGGCGTTGCGGTTGCTCAGCACGATCACGGTCAGGTGTTTGTCCGGGTAGCGCAGGATCACGTTGCGGAAGCCGATGCTTTCGCCGCTGTGCCACTGCATGCGGCCGTTCAAGCGCCAGCCGAAGCCGTAGTACGGCACGTCCGCTTCGGTGGTGGTGGTGGACGGGTTGAACATCGCCTTGCGAGATGCGGCTGACAGCAGCCGATCGTCGTACAGGGCGGCGTCCCAGCGGGCCAGGTCATCCAGCGAAGCGTAGATGCCACCGTCGCCGAGCACGGCGCTGGTGGTGCTCTGGTCGGTGCGTTGCCAGCGGCCGTCAACCTCGCTGTAGCCATAGGCACGCTGCGCCACCACGTCGACACCGTCCTGGTGGGCGACGGTATGCGCCATGCCCAATGGCCGGAAGATGCGCTGCTGCAGGAAGCTGGCAAAGTCGGTGCCGGCGGCACGAGCGACGATCAGCGCCAGCAATGCGTAGCCGCTGTTGCTGTAGCGGTACTGCGTACCGGGCGCGAAGGCGAGCCGATCTTCGCGGGCGAGCAGGGCCAGCACATCAGCGTCCTGCACCTGCCGGATGTCGGCAGGGTCCATCAGGTCTTCGTAGTTCAGCAGGCCGCTGGTGTGCGACAGCAACTGCCTCAAGGTGATGGTGGTAGCGGCGGGCGGCAGTTCCGGCAGCCAGCGCTGCGCCGGCTGGTCCAGCGCGAGGCGGCCGTCCTCGACCAGCAACAGCACGGCGGCGGCAGTGAACTGCTTGCTGACCGAGGCCAGGCGGAAATTGCTGGCCGGCGTCACTGCGCTGCCATCTTCGACCACAGCCAACCCGTAGCCGCGGCGGAATACCGGTTGCCCGTCGTGCAGCACCAGCACGGCCGCGCCCGGCACCTGGCCGTCATAGGCCTGCATCAGTCCATCGATGCCTGCATCAGGCGGCACCACCGGTGCCGCCGCCAGCGTGATCGACGGCAGCAGGGTGAGAACGGTGGCACACAGCAGGGCGGCAGGGCGCATGGCAGCTCCGTGACGGTCAGGGCGCGGGTGCAGGCGTGGCAGCAGCTGGCTGGGCCAGCCAGCGTTCGATCTTGTGGTCCAGCACATCCAGTGGCATCGAACCGTCCTTCAGCACTTCGGCATGGAAGCGACGCAGGTCGAACGCTGCGCCCTGGCGCGCCTTGGCCTTGTCGCGCAGGGCGATGATCGTGGTCAGGCCCGCCACGTTGGACAGCGCCTGGCCAGGCTGGGCCATGATCCGTTCCACTTCCGCATTGGCATCGTCAGCGCTCATGTCGACGGTCTTCTGCAGATAGGTCACGGCCTGCTGCTTGCTCCAACCCTGCGCATGCACGCCGGTATCGGCGACCACGCGCGCGGCGCGCAACAGGCGCGAATACAGATAGCCGATGCGGTCGTACGGATCGGTGTACACGCCGAGCTCGTCGCCCAGGGTTTCCGCGTACAGGCCCCAGCCTTCGACGAAGGCGAGGTCACCGCCGAGGCGGCGGAAGCGCGGCAGCTTGGTCAGTTCCTGCTGCAGGCCCAACTGCACATGGTGGCCGGGAATGGCTTCGTGCAGGTACTGCACCGGCACGTTCCAGCGCTTGCGGCTTGGCAGGTCACGAGTGTTGACGAACAGCACGCCGGGTTGTCCCGGCGGCGACGGCTGGTAGGAGGCGGCGGCGGCGGTCATGGCACGCTCCGGTTCCACTGCATGGATCTGCAGCGGCGCCTTCGGCAGGGTGTCCAGCACCTGCGGCAGGCGTGCATCGACCTGCTGCTGCACCTGCCGGTAGCGGTTGAGCAGCGCGTTGGCGTCGCTGTACTGGAACTGGCGGTCGTTGCGCATGCTGCGCAGCAGCTTGGCCTGCGAACTGCGCAGCTTGCCGTCGCGCATCACCGTGGTGATCTGCGCCTGCAGCTCCTGTACACGCTGCTCGCCCAGCGCATGCAGCTGCGCGGCGGTCTGCTGGCTGGCGGTGGTCTGCACGATCAGGTTGGCGTACCAGGCCTGACCATCGGGCAGGGCACCAAGGCCGCTGCTGCTGCGCGTGGCAGGCAGGTATTCGGTGGCGATGAAGCCACGCAGGGCGCGGTAGGCCGGCATGATGCGCAGTTCGATCATGCGCTTGTACTCGGCGCTGATGCGCGCCTTGTCTTCGGCGGAAATGGACTCGGGCATGGTCCGGATCGGCGACCAGAAGATGCTCTCTTCGGCGGTCGGCTTGATCACCGCATCCAGCTGCGGCAGTACTTTTTCCATCAGGTCGCGCGGCTGCACGACGCCGGCCTTCATGCCCTGGCGCATGTTGGCGATGGCCTGGTCGAACAGATCGGGAATGCCCAGCGAGCGGCGCGACCAGGTGTCGTAGTCCTTGGCCGTGTTGAACGGCTGCGCGCCCGCACCGGCGCCGAGGATGGCCATGATGCTGCCGACGTTGTAGTACTGGCTGATCGGCATCATCCAGCTCGGATAACGCTCGGCGGCCAGCGAGGCACGGGCATCACGCACGAAGATCTCGTAGCTGAGCAGGTCCTGCCCCTGCAGGCCGTCGCTGCCGATCTTCTCGACCTTGCCCAGCCATTCGGTGGTGAAGTCGTGCGATTGCTGGCGCCAGGCGGCGGACAGGATGTTGGGCAATTGGTCGTTGTAGCGCGGTTCGCCCTGGAAGGTGGCCTGCAGCGGGTTCAACCGCATGGAGGCATCCCAGTATTCGTCGTACAAGCGCTCCAGCTGCACCTGCTTGGGCACTGCGCGGGCAGGCGCGACCGGACGCGGCGCGGCGCGGCGCGCCGAACTGCCGCGGGCCGGCGGGGTGGCCCGTGTGCCGGTGCGGGCCTTCGGCTTGGCCGCCTGGCGGGTCTGCGCGGCGGCGGGGCGGCTGCCCTTCTTCTTCGCTGCTTCGGCCGGTGGAACGGCGCTGAACAGGAACAACGCGGCGATGGCGGCGGCCAGGACGCGGGGGGAATACGGCATCAAGAAGCTTCCGTGGAACACAGACCGTGGAGCTTGCACGATCCGCGCGCGTACGGCCAGCGTGAGGGCGCAGTCAGCTTGCGCGCCGCTGGGGCTTCAGTCAGCCGCGGCCGCAGCGCGCAGGTCGGCGGCGCGCTGCTCGCCCAGATAGCGGGTGATTGCACGCCGCATCAGGTACAGCAACGGAATCAGGGCGATCGCAAAGCCCATCTTGTAGACATAGTTGACACTGCTGACCGCCAGGAACAGCGATGTCGGCCAGTGCTGCGGGCCGAGCACGAAGGCGATCCAGATCACCACGAAGCTGTCCACCAGCTGCGAGACCGCGGTGGAACCCGTTGCACGCAGCCATACATGGCGCTCGCCGGTGGCTTGGCGGATGCGATGGAACACCGCCACGTCGATCAACTGGCCGAACAGGAACGCCACCAGCGAACCGGCGATGGTCCACATGCCCTGTCCGAACACCGCCGCGAACGCGGCCTGGTAATCGGGCACGCCGTGGGCATCCATCGAGGTCACCCACCAGCTGGCCGGCGCCAGCGAGATCGCAGCGAAGGCGAACAGGAAACCGTAGGCGATCAGCACCACCGCCAGCCACGAGATGAAACGCACCCCGCGTTTGCCGAAGAATTCGTTGATGGTGTCGGTCATGATGAACACCACCGGCCACAGCAGGGTGCCGGCGGTGAAGCTCAACGAGCCGGTCTGACCGAACAGGTTCCAGTTCAGCGGGTCGATGCCGAGGGTGTCTTCCAGGGCGAAGATCTTCACCCCGATCAGTTCGGCCAGTACGGCGTTGCCACAGAAGAACGCGGCCAGCACGATGAACAGCAGGACCGCGCGGTCCTGCAGCGGGCGCGCGTGCGACGCCTCGCTCATTCGGAACGATCGCCAGCGCGGGTGAACGGAACGCTGGAGGGCGCCACTGCACCGCCGGAAATGATGAAGCTCATCGCCTGGTCCACCGTCCAGTCGGTCGGGGTGAGCAGCTCGACGGGCACGATCTCCAAATAGCCCGAGGTCGGGTTCGGCGTGGTCGGCACATAGACGGCCGCCAGTTCGCGGTCGGTGCCCTGTTCCTTGATGACCCGGGTGACCAGGCCCACCGACTTCATGTCACGGTGCGGGAAGTCGATCAGCACCACGCGCTGGGTGCTGCCTGGCTCGGTCTGCAGCATGTCCAGCAGCTTCTTGGCGCTGTCATAGATGATGCTGGCCAGCGGAATGCGCTTGATGACTGCGCCGACCCAGCGCAGCAGGCGCTGGCCGACCACGCGGCGGCTGGCCACGCCCACCGCCAGGATCACCAGCAGAGTGGCCAGCAGGGCAATGGTGTTCTGGATCCATTCGGCGCGGACCCAGCCGAGGTAATGCGGGAAGCTGGTCGCGATCTGTTCGGACAGCGGCACCACCAGCGGGCTGGAGATGCCCGACAGCAGCACGAACACGAACTTGACCACCACCCAGGTCAGCCAGATCGGCAACAGGGTCAGCAGGCCGGTCAGGAACAGGCGCTGCAGGGAGGGGCGGGGAACCAGGGCGGGGGCATCGAGCGACATGCGCGCATTGTAGCGGTCGCGGCCGCTCGTTTACGCTGCCCGTTGGCGGCGCTGGCCAGGCAGGGAAGGGATGCTGTGTTGAGGATGCTGCGGTGGTTGGGCTGGGCAATGCTGGGTCTGCTGGTGATCGCCATCGCGGCATGGCTGCTGTCGAGGTTCTGGCCGTTGTCGGCCGCGCAGCGGGAGGACGTCCGCCTGCTTGAAGCCGCCCATCGAAGCGCGGGCAGGAATGGCTTCGCTTTGCTGTGGACGCTGCCCTTCGATGGGCTGGACCAGGCCCAGCGTGAGGCGGCATTGGCCGACGATCTGCAACGCTGGCAGACCACACCCACGCAGGCGTCGCACGCGTCGGTGCTGGCCGCCAGGCACGCACCGTTGAATCCGGGCCGGGCAGGTCGCTGTGCCGTCGGGCCGGTCGGCTGCCTGGCACAGGTACGCGCTGATCCGCAGCGCTTCGTTGACGCCCACGCCGGGCATGCCGGCCTGCACGAGCGACTGGCCCGGATGGCGGACTACGATCGCTTCGATTCCCCGTTCAGGCCCAGCGGAAGCGAGCCCCTGCCTCTGCCGGCCTACGCGCCGCTGCTGGATGGGGCAAGTGCACAGGCGTTGGCCTACCTGCAGGGCGATGTTGCCGGTGCCGTCGAGGGCAGCTGCAGCGCGGTGCGGTTTGGTCGGCGGATGATGCGGACCGGCAGCACGCTGGTGGATAGCATGATGGGCGCCGCCGTGGTGCGGACCCATGCCGCGTTGCTGGGCGAGATGCTGGTCGAGCAATCACCGGAGTACGTGCTGCCTGCTTCCTGCGAGGCGGCGCTGCAGCCGTTGGACGCCGACGAACAGAGCCTGTGCCAGGCAATGCAGGGCGAATTTGCGATGAACAAGGTGGCGGTGGAAGCGTCCACGCAGACAGCAGGCAGCCGTCTGCTGCTGGATCGCGACCACACCCTGGCCCGGATCGCCGGCACTTTCGGCTGGGCATGCCGGCCTGCTGCAGCCACGGCGCTGGCGGCCGACGTCCCGCTTCCTGTGTCGCCACCACTCGGATGGGATGTGCGCTGCATCGCCAATCCGCTGGGATGCACAGTGAGCGCCATCGCCGGGCCGTCCTATGCGCCGTACGCGGCGCGCAGCCAGGATACGGCGGCGATGATCCGCCTGCTCGGCGCGCAGCGCTGGCTGCGGCAGCAGCCCGGGCCCGCCGACGAGGCGCTGGCGCGGTTGCCGGCGCAATGGCGTTCGGACGCCCGTACGCCCGAGGTATCTGCCGATGGCCGCTACCTGCAGGTGCTGCGGCGCGGACGTGCGCGCGAAGGCGAAGGCCCGTATCTGTCAATGCCGTTGCGGGTTGATTGACCCGCGCTCAGCCGCCGTCGCCGAGCGGATTGAACGCCCAGCCATCGCCGACGCTGTCCAGTGTCCAGCGTCTGCGGTCACCCAGGGTCTGCCAGCGCACCTGTTCCTTGTCGTCCTGCATGCTGCCTTCGGTCAGCTTCACCTTGCCGGTGGAGAAGTTCACGCTGAGGCCTTCGGTCTGCCCGGAATTGCGCATCATCGAGTCGCGGTCGTAGCCGATCAGCGCGAAGGCGCCTTCCTGCCAGCGGAACGTGAAGGTGGTGGTGCTCGTCGACCAGCTGCCCGCGCTGGAGAACGAGTACAGCCCCACCCGCAGTGCGCCGCGCTGGATCGACACGCCGGTGCCTTCGGCGAGCACATCGCTGAGCACAGGCGAGTCCGGCCGCGGAATGAGGGTGTGGTTCTGCGCGGCCAGCAGGTAACCGGACGGCCGCGCGAAGGCGATGGCGAGGATGCGCGGGTTGCTGTCATACGGCGAAGGGCCAAACCCATCGTGCTCGATGATGTTGCGCGGGTCCTGCTGGCGCAGCACCAGCGCAAGGTCTGCGCGCCCGTCCTGCTCGAGGTCGCCTTCGATCCTGTATTCCAGCGTCCAGCCGGCAGGTACGAAGCCCTCGGCCGTGGCGGCGTGCGCGGGCACGGCGGGATAGCGCACCGGCGGTACATCCAGTGCAGTGGCGGCAAAGGGCAGGGCGGTCAGTGCCGCAGCAAAGAAGAAAAGGCGCATTGCAGCCTCCATGGCAGGGCTGCAGAGGATAGCCGCGCGTCAGCCGGCCTGCTTTATCGTGCGTGTGGCTTCAGGCGCACATAGACCTGCTTGCGTACCTGCGCGACGACCTCGCCAGCTTCGTCGACCACATCGTTGCTGAACCAGCGCAGCACTTTTTCGCCACCGGCCGCCGCCGTGCGCAGTTCATCCAGCAGTGCATCGTCGATGCGGAAAGACGTGCGCACCGTTCCACGACCGGGCTTGAGGAAATCGATTGCACCGGCGCGGTCCCAGACGTAGTAATCACGACCCAGCGTGTGCATCAAACCCAGCATCCAGAACGGATCGGTCATCGCAAACAGGCTGCCGCCGAAGTGGGTGCCGACGTAGTTGCGGTTCCAGGGGCGCAGGCGCAGTTCCACGTCGATCTGCCGGTAGTCCGGGGTGATCCGGGTGGCATGGATGCCGGTGAACAGGAATGGTGGCCACAGGTTGATGCCGAAGCGGAACGTGCTGGCTTTCATGCGGGAACCGGGCAGAGGCGGGGCTCCCAGTCTAACCATTCGCATGCGTATGTTGTAGCCCGTGGGGCCGCATCGGATCTGCCCGGCGCTATGGCTCGGGCGTGCCGCCGTCGATCACATAGCCATCGCGGCCATTGTCCTTGGCCCGGTACAGCGCGTTGTCGGCGCCTTCTACGAAATGATGCGGTTGCAGGTCGCCGTCCGGCACTCGGGTGTAGACGCCGATGGTCAGGGTGACACCGCTCTCGCTGCCATCGCCGGGCGGCGGCAGGGCGCGGATGCAGGAGATCAGGTCTTCGATCACCTGCCGTGCGCCTTCCACCGGGGTATCGGGCAGCACCAGGGCGAACTCGTCGCCGCCGTAGCGCGCGGCCATGTCACGGGGGCGCCGGGCATGCGCCTGGATCTGGCGGGCCACTTCGCACAACACGCGATCACCGACCTGGTGGCCGTGGCGATCATTGTGATGCTTGAAGTGGTCGACATCGATCAGCGCCAGGGTCAGTGGCTTGCCGCTGCGGCGTGCCGCGTCGCATTCCTGCTGCAGTGACTGTTCAAAGCGCAGGCGGTTGCCCAGTCCGGTCAGCGCATCGCGGTTGGCCTGGCGGTGCCAGGAGGCGATCCGCCAGATCGCCCACACGGTCAGTACCAGCACGATACCGAGCAGGGCGCTGGCCGGCGCCCACCAGACGCTGCCGGTGCGCAGCAGCAGCCAGCTCAGCAGCGGCGCGGCCGGCAGCGCGCACAGTGCAACCACCCAGGGCAGGCGCAGCCCGAGCAGCAGTACGCACATCGCCACCAGCAGCCCGGCCAAGGCGTGCTGCCAGGCGCGGGGCAACACGTCGATCTGCTTGTCCTGCAGCAGCATCGAGGCGATGTTGGCCTGATACTCGCTGCCGCTCATCCAGTATTCGCGGGTGGTGGGTGTCAACAGCCGCAGGGCGATGCCACTGGCCGTCATGCCGACCACGATGCGCCTGCCACGCAGCATCGAGGCATCCACGCGCCCTTCCAGCACATCGGCGTAGGACACCTGTGGCAAGCGTTCCGGTGGCCCGGCATAACGTACGCGCACGTAATCATTGCGGCGCCATTGATAGGGCGAGTCCAGCGCCGGGTCGGGGTCGGGCAGGCCCCGTGCGCGTTGCGGAGGCAGGCCGGTCAACGCCAGGCCGAGCGCCGGCCAGTGTGCCTGGCCGATGCCGGCATGCAGGTAGACCCCGCGGGCAACACCATCGCCGTCGACTTCAACGTCACTGTGGCCGATGGCGGCAGCGCTGGCAGCAATCAGCGGGATGGGCAGCATCTCCTCGGCCATGCGGTCGCCGGCCGCTGGCGCGGCCAGCACCGGCAACACCACGCGACCGTTGCGACGGATCGCCGCGGCCAGCTCGGCATCCTGGCGCGCATCGCGACGGTCGGGCTCGGACAGCATGAGGTCCAGCGCGACGCGCTCGGCACCGGCGTCGGTCAGGCGGTCCAGCAGGCGGGCATGCACCGAGCGCGGCCACGGCCACTGACCCAGCCGCTGCAGGCTGCCCTCGTCGATGGCGACGATCAGCACGCTGGGGTCGGGACGGTAATCCCAGCTGCCGACCATCATGTCGTATGCCGTTTCGTCCTGCCGCCACAGCCATTGGCCGTGGCTGACCACCGCAGTTGCTACACCTGCCAGCAGGGCCAGCAGGATCCGTCGCGACCACGGCAGCGGCGAGCGCCTCACAGCAACAGCCACAGCAGCAGGACACCGCCGCCCGCGCCGTAGCACAGGCGGCACGGCAGCTTGACCTGCTGGGCAGGCGAGAACGGGCCCGCGTGGCCGTCGTCGTCGATGTACTGCACACGGATGTGCAGCGTGCCGCGCCACGGGCGCTTGAAGCTGACCTGCGGTTCGTCAACGGTGGTATCGAGCAGCGGCGCGCTGAAATCACCGCGACGATCGACCTGCACCCGGTAGCGCTGGCCATCGCTTCCCGCCTGCCAGCGCAGGGTCAGCTCGCCATCGGTGGCTTCGGGCGGCTGCAGTGCCGGGTCCACCGGTTCATCGCTCAACTGCAGCGCCAACGCCTGGCCATAGCGACCCTGGTGGCCCTGACCATCACGCGAAGCGATCCGCCAGTAGTACTGGCCGGGCGGCAACGGCTCGCCCAGGCGCAGGTCGGTGCTGCCGGTGCTCTGCTCGCGCAGCGGCTGCAGGAACTGCGGTTCGTCGGCCACCTGCAGCACGCTGCTGCTGGCGCCGGGCGCCTGGCTCCAGTGGAAGCGCGGCCGGTCGCTGTTGACCGTCTGTCCCTGTACCGGGGAAATGGTCAGCGGCGGTGGCGGCTGGTCGCCGAGGAGGAAATCCTCGCTGGCATCGAGACCTTCCACGCCCTGTGCATCCACTGCGCGCAGCAGCAGGCGCAGCGCTCCCGGCGGCAGCTCGCCGATCACCAGCCCGGTGTCGGTGGCGGTGGCCGCAAACAACAGGATTTCCGGGGTGGCGGCCTGCACCACTTCCACCCGGTAGTGGTCGGCACCGGCTACCGGTTCCCAGGCGAGCTGGGCCGGCAAGGCGCCCAGGCGGATCGCATCGGCGCGCAGGCGTGGTGCTGGCAGCAGACCGGAAACCGCTTCGGGTGCTGTTCCGCTGCCCGCGCTGCGGCTGGCCTGGCCGGGGTGGACCAGACGCTGGCCATGCGGGTTGCCGACCTGCACCTTGCCCTCCAGTACTTCGGTGGCACCGGCATGGGCGTCATCGCCGGCGCTGACCCGGAACACGGTGCCGCGCACGCTGCTGGTGGCCGTGGGTGCATCGATGATGTAGCGCGACGCCGGCCCGCGCGCCGGGGTGACCCGGTTGCTGGCGCGCCCCTGCTGCAGGCGCAGGCGGGTATCGACCATGCCGGTGCGGCCATAGCGGCTGAGCTGGTCCAGGCGCAGGCGTGAGTATTCGCGCAGCAGCAACCGTGAGGCGTCGGCGAATTCAAGGGTGATGCTGGAATCGGCCTTGGTCTGGATCGCATCGCCGATGTGCAGCTCTTCGCCGGCGCGCACGGCGCGGGTGCTGCTGCCATCGGCTGCGCTCAGTTCAACCTGCCCACGCACGGCCAGTACCCGCGCCGGGGCGGGCTCAACGCGCAGCCAGCCGATCGGGAAGCGCAGCAGTTCGCCCGGCGGCAGCCGGTACGGGTTGTCGATGCGGTTGTGCTGCTGCAGCTGCTGCCAGCCCACGCTGGGCTTGAGATAGGCCGCGCCCAGATCCCACAGGGTATCGCCGGGGCGGACCCGATAGTTCCAGTCCTGCGCGCCGGCAAACGTCGGCAACAGGCAGAGGGCACACAGCAGTGTGCGCAGGAAACGCATGATGAAAGACGACGAGCGGCCAACGGTCACGGATTGCTGTCCCGGCAAAGCGGGGGCGCAGCTGCAAGACCCCATGGCCCCGACCTCATCCCCCCGAACGGATCGTGGCGGCCCTGGGGCCACCATCGCGGGCATTATTGCCCGCGTTCAGTGCAGGGATTCTGAACGATGCCGGTGCCGTTCAGAACAGCAGGGAGGCCATCCGGCGCCGCGAGCGGCCCACCAGGTCTTCATCGGCGATGACATTGAAGGCGTCGATCAGGGCCTTGCGCGGCAGCCCTTCCTGGAAACCGCGGTCGATCCGCAGCATCTCCAGGAACTGTTCCAGCGCGGCTTCGTCCTGGCCTGCCAGCAGCAGCAGCTGCACACCGCGCAGGTGACGCGCCTGCAGATCCTTGCCATCGGCGGCGATGCGCGCATCCAGCACCTCCGCGGGTGGGGCGTCCTTCAGTGCGGCAGCGAAGGACAGCCGGGCGCGGCCACGCACGGCGCGGTCGTCGGTGGCCAGGTTGGCGGGCAGGGCATCGATCAGCGTGCCGGCCTCGTCCACGCCGCCGACCTGCAGCAGCGCCAGGGCCAGGTCGAGCTTCAGCTCGTCCTTGTCCGGCTCGGCGGCGATCTGCGCGCGCAGCACGTCCACCTGCGCCTGCGGGTCCAGCGGGGCCTCGTCCTCGGCAATGCTGTCGCCGACATCGGCAGGCACCACGCCGTGCTGGGCCAGGAATTCACGTAGCTGGCCTTCCGGCAGGGCGCCGGGGAAGCCGTCCACCAGCTGTCCACCCTTGACCAGGAACACGGTGGGCACCGAACGGATCTGGAAGGCCGCGGCGATCTGCTGTTCCTTGTCCACATCGACCTTGGCCAGCTCGAAGGCGCCGTTATATTCGCCGGCCAGCTTCTCGAGCATCGGGCCGAGGGTCTTGCACGGCTCGCACCAGGTCGCCCAGAAATCCACCAGGACCGGCGTCTGCAGCGACTTCTGCAGCACATCCGCCTCGAAGGTGGCGGTGGTGGCGTCGAATACGTAGGTCGTCTCGGTCATGGGGCATCGTTCGGCATCTGGAGACCGATTCTATGGTGACGAACCTTGTCGGTCTCAACCCTGGGACCACGTCCTCATGAAATCCCGGACAGCTTGGCGGAGCTGCCAGCTGCCGCGACAATGTGCTGATGTTCTTGTGGAGAGTGGCTGCGATGTCCGTGGTTCGGCTGGATCGATGGGTGGGCGTGCTCGCCGCAGCCCTGTTCGTGCTGTCGGTGGCCGGCTTCGGTGCGGCGTTGCCGGACTATTCGCAGGCACTGCATCCGGTGACCTGGCTGGGCGCGCACGGCATTCCCCATGCGCTGGGCTTCAACCTGCTGGGCCTGATGCTGCCGGGTGCACTGGCGGTGGTCGTGGCCGAGCGCCTGCGCCGGCAACTACCGGTGGACGCCGCCTGGACGGCACGCGTGGGCAGCCAGATGCTGCTGCTGGCCGCGCTTGCCTTCATCGTGATGGGTGTGCTGCCGCTCGATTTCGAGGACCAGATGGACATGCAGGGCCCGGCCAGCAAGCTGCACGCCAGCGTGTGGATGGTCTGGGCGCTGGCTTTTGTCGCCGGCAGCGTGATGCTGGGGGCGGCGCGACTGCGGCATCCGGGAGGCCGAAGGCTGGGCCTGCTGGCGCTGGGCTGCGGAATCGGCGCTGGTCTGCTCGCGTTCGGCCTGCCGGGTGTACTGCCGGCGGCGCTGGCGCAGCGGCTGGCCTTTGCCTGCTGGGCGCTGTGGCTGGCCTTGGCCCTGCCGCTGTCGCGCAGGCGCTGAGACGCGTTCCAGCGCCTCGCCGCGCGCCGGCCCGGCAGGCAGGATTGGAGCCATTTGCCGCACTGCGGTACGCTGTACCGCTTTGCCGCCGCAACCGCGTGTTACATGACCAGCGTCGAACCCAACGTTTACGATCCGCAGCAGGTTGAATCCGCCGCCCAGAAGTACTGGGACGCTACCCGTGCCTTCGAGGTCGATGAAGCCTCGGACAAGCCGAAGTACTACTGCCTGTCGATGCTTCCGTATCCGTCCGGTGCGCTGCACATGGGCCACGTGCGCAATTACACGATCGGCGATGTGATCAGCCGCTACAAGCGCATGACCGGCCACAACGTCCTGCAGCCGATGGGCTGGGACGCGTTCGGCCTGCCGGCGGAAAATGCCGCAATCAAGAACAAGACCGCGCCGGCCGCCTGGACCTACAAGAACATCGACCATATGCGCAGCCAGCTGCAGTCGCTGGGCTATGCCATCGACTGGTCGCGCGAGTTCGCCACCTGCCGCCCGGACTATTACGTCCACGAGCAGCGCATGTTCACCCGCCTGATGCGCAAGGGCCTGGCCTACCGCCGCAACGCGGTGGTGAACTGGGACCCGGTAGACCAGACCGTGCTGGCCAACGAGCAGGTCATCGATGGCCGAGGCTGGCGCTCCGGCGCGCTGGTGGAAAAGCGCGAGATTCCGCAGTGGTTCCTGCGCATCACCGACTACGCCCAGGAACTGCTGGACGGCCTGGATGAGCTGGACGGCTGGCCGGACTCGGTCAAGACCATGCAGCGCAACTGGATCGGCCGCTCCGAAGGCCTGGAAATCCAGTTCGACGTACGTGACGTCGATGGCGCCGCACTGGATCCGCTGCGCGTGTTCACCACCCGCCCGGATACCGTGATGGGCGTGACCTTCGTGTCGATCGCCGGCGAACACCCGCTGGCCCTGCATGCGGCGAAGAACAACCCGGAACTGGCTGCGCTGCTGTCGGAAATGAAGCAGGGCGGCGTGTCCGAGGCCGAGCTGGAAACCCAGGAAAAGCGCGGCATGGATACCGGCCTGCGCGCCGTGCATCCGGTTACCGGTGCCCAGGTGCCGGTGTGGGTCGCCAACTTCGTGCTGATGGGCTATGGCACCGGCGCGGTGATGGCCGTGCCGGGCCACGACCAGCGCGACAATGAATTCGCCAACAAGTACAACCTGCCGATCCGCCAGGTCATCGCGCTGAAGTCGCTGCGCAAGGACGAGGCCCCCTACGACGCGACGCGCTGGCAGGACTGGTACGGCGACAAGACCCGCGAGACCGAACTGGTCAATTCCGACGAGTTCGACGGCCTGGACTTCCAGGGCGCCTTCGAGGCGCTGGCCGAACGGTTCGAGCGCAAGGCCCAGGGCCAGCGCCGGGTGAACTACCGCCTGCGCGACTGGGGCGTGAGCCGCCAGCGCTACTGGGGTTGCCCGATTCCGGTGATCTACTGCGACAAGTGTGGCGCGGTGCCGGTGCCGGAAGACCAGCTGCCGGTGGTGCTGCCGGAAGACGTGGCGTTCGCCGGTACCGGTTCGCCGATCAAGACCGATCCGGAATGGCGCAAGACCACCTGCCCGGAATGCGGCGGTGCGGCCGAGCGTGAGACCGACACCTTCGACACCTTCATGGAGTCGAGCTGGTACTACGCCCGCTACACCTCGCCGGGCGCCCGCGATGCGGTCGACAAGCGCGGCAACTACTGGCTGCCAGTCGACCAGTACATCGGTGGCATCGAGCACGCGATCCTGCACCTGATGTATTTCCGCTTCTACCACAAGCTGCTGCGCGACGCGCGGATGGTGGACAGCAACGAACCGGCGCGGAACCTGCTGTGCCAGGGCATGGTGATCGCCGAGACCTATTACCGCCCGAACCCGGACGGCTCGAAGGACTGGATCAACCCGGCCGATGTGGAAGTGCAGCGCGACGAGCGCGGCCGCATCACCGGCGCCACGCTGATCGCCGACGGCCAGCCGGTGGTGGTCGGCGGTACCGAGAAGATGTCCAAGTCGAAGAACAACGGCGTGGATCCGCAGGCGATGGTCGGCAAGTACGGCGCCGACACCGTGCGCCTGTTCTCGATGTTCGCTGCACCGCCGGAACAGTCGCTGGAGTGGAACGAAGCCGGCGTGGACGGCATGGCCCGCTTCCTGCGCCGCCTGTGGGCACAGGTGCAGAAGCACGCTGCCGACGGTGCCGCACCGGTGCTCGACGCGGCCGCGCTGGATGCCAGCCAGAAGGCCCTGCGCCGCAAGACCCACGAGACCATCGGCAAGGTCGGTGACGACTACGGCCGTCGTCACAGCTTCAACACCGCCATTGCCGCGGTGATGGAGCTGATGAACGCGCTGGCCAAGTTCGAGGACGGCAGTGAACAGGGGCGCGCCGTGCGCCAGGAAGCACTGCAGGCCATCGTGCTGCTGCTCAACCCGATTACCCCGCATGCCAGCCACGCCCTGTGGCAGGTGCTGGGCCATGGCGAAACGCTGCTGGAAGACCAGCCGTTCCCGCAGGCCGACAGCAGTGCGCTGGTGCGCGATGCGCTGACCCTGGCCGTGCAGGTCAACGGCAAGCTGCGTGGCACCATCGAGGTCGCCGCCGATGCCGCGCGCGAACAGATCGAAGCGCTGGCCCTGGCCGAGCCGAACGCGGCCAAGTTCCTGGAAGGCCTGACGGTGCGCAAGATCATCATCGTTCCCGGCAAGATCGTGAACATCGTCGCTGCCTGATGTACCCGGCACCGGTCGCCATCGTGGCGGCCGGTGCGTTGTCGCCACGCCGGGCGCGCCCGGCCGATGGCCCTGCGTTCACGCGGCCTCGGGCACCCTGTCTGTTGCCGTGATCGCCCGGCTCCGCCAGACTGTCTCCATGACCCGAATCCTGCTTGCCCTCGTTCTCGTCCTCGGCCTCGCCGGCTGTGGTTTCCACCTGCGCAACAAGCTGATGCTGCCGACCGACACGGCACCGGTGAAGGTGGTATCCACCGCGCCCTACAGCGAGCTGGTCAAGCTGTTGAACCGGAGCCTGCTGGCCTCCGGTGCACGCTTGGCCGATGAGGACAGCAAGGGCCCCAATGCCCAGTTGCAGGTCCTGTCCGAACGCTGGGGCGACCTGCCCATCGCGATCGACTCGCAGGGCCGCGCACAGGAATACAGCCTGCGCTATGCGGTGATCTTCATCTTCCGCCGCGAAGACGGTAGCGAGCTGGTGCCGCAGCAGGTGATCGAACTGTCGCGCGACTACGTGTCGCCGCCGACCGACGCCACCGGTACCACCACCGAACGCGAGATCCTGGCCGATGAACTGCGCCGGGAAATGTCGGCCTCGATCATCCGTCGCATCGACAGCGTGGTCCGCGCCGAGCTGGAAAAGGGCGGCAGCCTGTCGGCGCCGAAGCCGGTCGAGCACGATCCGGTCGAGCCCGCACCCGCCGTCAAGCACTGAGCCGGGCGCCTGATGGAACTGCGACCGGAACAGCTGGCCGGGCAGGGCGCTGACACGGCGCTGGCGCCGGTCTATCTGATCGCCGGTCCGGAAACACTGCGTGTGCTGGAGGCAGCCGACGCCGTGCGTGCCCGCGCACGCGCGGCCGGCATCGATGAGCGCGAAGTGTTCGATGCCGATGGCCGCGACTTCGACTGGAACCAGCTCGACGCCAGTTTCCACGCCCCCAGCCTGTTCAGTGCCCGCCGCCTGGTGGAAGTGCGCCTGCCCAGTGGCAAGCCGGGCAAGGAAGGTGGCGAGGTGATCAGCCAGTTCTGCGCCAATCCGGCGCCGGACGTGATCCTGATGATCACCGCCAATGAATGGAGCAAGGCCCACCAGGGCAAGTGGGCCGAGGCGGTGAACCGTGTCGGCGTGCTGTCGGTGGCCTGGGCGATCAAGCCGCACGAGCTGCCGGACTGGATCGAACGGCGCCTGCGCAGCAGGGGGCTGCGCGCCGAGCCCGCTGCCGTGCAGCGCCTGGCCGAGCGCGTGGAAGGAAATCTGCTGGCCGCTGCGCAGGAGATCGACAAGCTCGCACTGCTGGCCGATGGCCAGACCCTGGACGTGGAACGGATGGAATCGCTGGTGGCCGATGCCGCCCGCTACGACGTGTTCCGGCTGGTCGAATCCACCTTCTCCGGCCAGCCACAGGCGGTGCTGAGGATGCTGGCCGGTCTGCGCGGCGAAGGCGAGGCCGTGGCCGCGCTGATGCCGATCGTGATCCGCGAGCTGCTGGCCGGTGCCGGCCTGGCGCGGGTCCAGGCACGCGGCGGCAACCTGGCTGCGGAGATGAAATCCCGCGGTATCTGGGAATCGCGGCAGGCACCCTACAAGCGTGCGCTGCAGCGGCATCCGGAAGGCAAGCGCTGGGAGCGTTTCGTGGCCGAAGCCGGGCTGGTTGACCGCATCGCCAAGGGGCGAGCCGACGGCGATGCCTGGCTCGCGCTTGAACGCCTGCTGGTGGCGGTGGCCGAGGCACGCGCGGTACGGCTGCTCGCCCGGGCCTGATCCATGAGCCTGCGGATCTATTACGGCGGCACCTTCGACCCGGTGCATCTGGGCCATCTGGCGATCGCGCGCGCTGCACGCGATGAACTGCAGGTGGCGGTGCGCATGCTGCCTGCCGCTGACCCGCCGCACCGTGCGGTGCCGGGCGCGACCGCCGAACAACGCTGCACCATGCTCGGCCTGGCCATCGGCGATGAGCCGGGCCTGCTGCTGGACCGTCATGAGCTGGATCGGGCCGCGCGCTTTCCCGGTCGACCGTCCTATACCGTCGATACCCTGCGCGAACTGCGTGCCGAACTCGGCCCCAGCCGCCCGCTGGCGTGGCTGGTGGGGGCCGACAGTCTGCTGGGCCTGCCCAGCTGGCATGAGTGGCAGTTGCTGTTCGGGCTGGCCCATTTCGTCGTCGCCGAGCGTCCGGGCAGTCCGCTGCGGGCCAGTGTCGACGGCGCGCTGGGGCAGGCCACCGAGGGCCGCTGGGCCGACAACGAGCAGGCGCTGTTTGCCAGCCCGGCCGGCCGCATCCTGCGCCTGCACCACCCGCTGCGCGAGGAGTCGGCCAGTGCCGTGCGCACCCAGATCGCTGCGGGCGGCCCCTGGCGGGCCATGCTGGCACCGGCGGTGGCCGACTATGTTTCTGCCCATGGCCTGTACCGTTCCGCCACCTCGTGAATACGGTTGCCGCGATGTGGCCGTATAATCGTCCCCACGTTTATCGAGTCGACCCGCTTTGAGCAACCAGACCCAGCCCCAGACCATCAAGGTCGATCTGCCCAGCCCGCCGCCCTCCGTGCCGGAACTGCTGGCCAGCGTCCGTCAAGCCACCGAAGACCTGAAGGCCAAGGACCCGGTCGAGATCGACGTGCGCGGCAAGTCCAGCGTCGCCGACTACATGGTGGTCGTGTCGGGTACGTCGACCCGCCATGTGAAGTCCATCGCCGACGAAGTCGTGCGCTTCGCCAAGAACATCGACGTCATGCCGCTGGGTGTTGAAGGCGAGCGTGAAGCCGAATGGGTGCTGGTCGACCTGGGCGACGTCATCGTGCACGTGATGCTGCCGCGCGTGCGCGAGTTCTATGCGCTTGAGCGCCTGTGGACCGTTGGCGACCAGCCGCCGTCCTACGACGACGACGAAGTGGCCTGAGCCATTCGTTGATGCGGTTTTCGACGGCGCCGATGGCGCCGTCGACGTTTTGGAGGAATGTTGATGAAAGCCCGCCTGATCGCCACCGGCGAACGCGCGCCCAGTTGGGTGGCGCAGGGGTTTGCCGAGTACCAGAAGCGGCTCTCGCACTGGTTGCCCTTCGAGCTGGTGGAGATCGAGCCCGGCCTGCGCGGCAAAGGGAGGGACGCGCGTCGCGCCACCGAAGACGAAGGCAAGCGCGTGATCGCTGCGTTGCCGAAGAATGCCTATGTCGTTGCGCTGGACGTACCGGGCCGCCAGCTCAGTTCCGAACAGCTGGCGCAGCGCCTGGAGCACTGGCGTGGACAGGGCAGGGACCTGGCGTTCCTGATCGGCGGCCCCGAAGGGCACTCGCCGGAAGTGTCTGCGCTGGCCGACGAAAAGTGGTCGATCGGCCCGCTGACGCTGCCGCACATGCTGGTGCGGCTGGTGGTGGCCGAGCAGTTGTATCGCGCCGCTGCGATGTTGGCCAATCACCCCTACCATCGCGCGTGAAGAGTCGTTATACTGGCGGTCTGCCCGAATAGCTCAGCCGGTTAGAGCACTTGACTGTTAATCAGGGGGTCGTTGGTTCGAGTCCAACTTCGGGCGCCACATTCAAGAGGCCTGCATCGCAAGATGCAGGCCTTTTTTTTGTTGCGTCGTGCCGTGCAATCGCGTGATCTGGCAGATCCGCGCCATGCGTGCACGGCCTGCGCAGGTAGATCCACGCCATGCGTGGTTGTATTGCGCGAGCCCCTCCGACAACAGACACGGCGCTACAAGGTCAGCGCGCCACGGGCGAACGCCACCAGCATAGCAATCGCCACCACCAGGATCGCGCCGAACAACACCCCTTCCCAGCGGGTGAAAACCCGCTCGCCACGCTGGCGCCGGGTCAATGCGTACAGCACTACGCCTGGCACATACAGCAGAACCGACAGCAGCAGGTTGTCCAGGCCACCGGCATACACCAGCCACAGCGCATAGGCGCTGGCCAGCAGCGCGACGATGAAGTCGCGCCAGCGGGCCCCCGCCGCGCTGGCGTAGGCCTCGCCCTGCCAGGCCAGCTTCACGCTGAATGCGCTGGACAGGAAGTACGGCACCAGGCTCATCGACGCCGCCAGCAGCACCAGGCTGGTGTAGCTGCCCGAATTGAACAGCACCAGCAGCAGGAACAGCTGGATCAGCCCGTTGCTCAGCCACAGCGCATTGGCGGGCACGCCGCGCGCGTTCTCGCGGCCGAGAAAGGCCGGCATCGTGCCATCGCCAGCGGCGGCAAACAGCACTTCGGCGCACAGCAGCACCCACGCCAGCAGCGCGCCCAGCACCGAGATGATCGAGCCGATGATGATCACCGTCGCGCCCCATTCGCCAACGATCGCGCGCAGCACATAGGCCATCGAGGGGTTGGGCAGGCCCGCCAGTTCGGCCTGTGACAACACACCCATCGACAGCAGGCTGACCAGCACCAGCAGCAGCCACACGCCGATGAAGCCGATCACGGTGGCGCGGCCGACATCGGCGCGTCGTGCTGCGCGCCGCGAATAGATGCTGGCGCCCTCGATACCGATGAACACCCACACGGTGACCAGCATCATTCCGCGCAGCTGCTGGCCCATGTCGCCCAACGCGGGAACGCCGAAGAAGTCGGCGCGGAACACGTCCATGCGGAATGCAGCGGCCGCCAGGATCAGGAACAGCGCGATCGGCACCAGCTTGGCCACGGTGACCAGGCCATTGATGATTGCCGCGGTACGCAGGCCGCGCAATACCAGCAGATGCACCGTCCACAGCAGCAGGGAGGATGCGGCGATGGCGGCCGGTGTATTGCCTTCACCGAACACCGGCGCGAAGTGGCCGAGGCCGCTGAAGATCAGCACGAAGAAACTAGCGTTGCCGAGCACCGAAGCCACCCAGTAGCCCCAGGCGGCGGAGAATCCGATGTAGTTGCCGAAGCCTGCGCGCGCATACGCATAGATGCCGGTGTCCAGGTCAGGGCGACGATTGGCCAGGGCCTGGAACACGAAGGCGAGCATCAACATGCCGGCGCCGCTCACTGCCCAGCCGATCAGCGCGGCGGCCGGCCCGGCGCTGCGCGCCACGTTCTGCGGCAGCGAGAAGATGCCGGCACCGACCATCGAGCCGACCACCAGTGCGGTCAGGGCGGCCAGGCCAAGGCGTTGGTTGGAAGAGGGCATCACGCGCGCCGCAGCTGTCGGGGTGCCCATGATGGACGCTGCCGCGTGTGGAAAAAAGCAAAGGCCCGGGCGTGAGCCCGGGCCTTTGCATTGAATCGCCTTCGAGGATCAGTTGAAGGTGTACTTGGCACCGACGGTGAAGTAACGGCCAATCGCACCGCTGAAGTGCAGCGGGTTGTAGTTGACCGCGCCGTAGGTGGTCGGGTCGAGCGGGGCGATGCGGTCGAACACGTTCTGCACCGAGGCGTTGAGCTCGAAGGCTTCGGTGATGTTCCAGCGGCCGGACAGGTCGAAGGTGGTGAACGAAGAGATCTTCTCCACCGGCGTGCCGTCTTCATAGAACGCCAGGTAGTCGCCACCGCGGCGATCCTTGTTGTCCATGCTGTCGATGTAGTTGACCACGCCGCTGATGCTCCACGGCCCTTGCTTCCAGGTGGTGCCGAAGTTGATCTTGTCCTGCGGGGTGCCGATGCAGTTGGTCACATCGCAGTTGCCGTGGGTACCGACGTAGTCGACGGTGGTGTCACCCTCGGTACGCTCGAACTTCAGGATGTGGCTCCACTGCAGGTCCATTTCCAGCTGGCCCGGACCGAGGTCGAAGGTCTGGCGCACGTCGGTGTCGATACCGCGGACACGCGAGGAGTTGGCGTTCACATACTGGGTATTCACCGCCAGGATGGTGCCGCTGTTGGCCACGCCGCCGATGTTGTTGCTGTCGCGCAGCACGTTGCCGGCAGCGATCGCATCGGCGGTGCTGCCTTGGGCGATTTCATTGGTGCGCTTGATCTCCCAGGCGTCCACGGTCAGCGAGGTACTGGACGTGGGCTGCAGGACGATACCTACCGAGTAGCTCTTGGACTCTTCCGGCTTCAGGCCCGAGTTGGGACGGGTGATGATGGCCACCGAGCGCGCGGTGCACTCGTTGTCCGGATCGATGGCGCAGCGCACCGGGTCGCGGGCGTTGGAGAAAGCGGCCAGGCCACCGTCGCCGTTTTCGGCCGGGTTGGGGGCGCGGAAGCCCTCGGCGTAGCTGGCGCGCAGTGCGATCCAGTCGGCCGGGGTGAACTTCACGCCCAGTTTCGGCGTGGCCTTGCCTTCGCCGCTTTCGTACTTGTCATAGCGCAGCGCGGCCGAAAGTTCCAACTGCTCCAGCACCGGGGCCGACAGCTCGACATAGCCGGCGTACACGTTCTGGGTGCCGTCATAGGCGGAATACCCCAGGCCGATGATGTCGCCCTGGTCGGTGTAGGTCTGCGGGGTCAGGCTGTTGCTGGTCTTGCGCCACTCGGTACCAAAGGCCAGACCCAGCGGACCGCCCTTCAGGTCCATCAGGCTGCGCGACATGGTGAAGTCGAACATGTCCAGGCTGGACTTGGCGCGGGCACTGATGGTCGGCGAGATGTAGTCGTACAGCGCCTGCGTGTTCTGGCTGGCGTTGTCACCGATGCGCCACACGCCGCCGGCGCAGTTCGGGTTCCCCAGTGCGCAGAGCACGGAGCTGTAGCGCAGGAAGCCGGTGCGCTTGTTGGTCAGGTCCGTGCCCGAGTGCAGGTAGGCGGTGTCGTAGGTCCACTCGCCCCAGTTGCCTTTCACGCCTACCAGGAAGCGGTTGAACTCATTGGTGTTGTTGGTTACACGCGGACCGACATCCCAGGCCGAGTAGCGCAGGCGCGATGCCTGGCCGGGAATCGGATTGTCCGGATGGGTCGGGCTGAGCACCACCGCGCCAGCGCCGCTGCTGGCATTGACCGGGCCGCCGGGGTAGCCCCAGCCGCCGGATGTGCCCGAGGGCGTATTGCTGAAGATGGTTTCCTTCTTGGAGTAGCCGATCTCGGTGTAGACCTCGCCGCCTTCACCGAAGGCGAAGCTGGCGCGGCCGAACACGTTGACGTACTTCTCTTCCGGGCTCAGGTCGCGGTACTGCTGTGCCGGATTCCACAGGCAGCCCTGGGCTTGCGCAGTAGCGTCGGTCTGGCCGGGAATGGTGGTCAGGCCAGCACAGCCGGGCAGGGCCACCAGGAAGGCCGGATTGTCATCGTCCACGTTGCGGTCGTCGAACACCGAACCGTTCGGGCCGGTGCCGCCGGCAGTGCCGCCGGACAGGTAGGCGCCGCCAAGGAACTGCGCGTCCGCAGCGTCGTAGCCCCAGCGACGGATATCGCCGGTGCCGATCCACTTGCGGTTCTTGCGGTCGCTGATCTTGATGGCGTCGGTCTTGCCGACATCCAGGCTGAAGAATGCGTTCCAGCCATCGGTTGCGAGGTCGCCGGTACCAGCGGTCAGGGTTGCCTTCTTGGCATCGCCATCGCCGTCGCCGGAGACGCCGTAAGAGCCGCGCAGGATCGCGCCCTGGAAGTCGCTGCGCAGGATGATGTTGACCACGCCGGCGATGGCATCGGAACCATAGATTGCCGAGGCGCCATCCTTCAGGACTTCCACGCGCTCGACGGCGTCCAGGGGAATGGTGCTGAGGTCGGTGAATACCTTCTGGCCGTCATCGGCCAGGCCATAGGTCGCCATGCGGCGGCCGTTCAACAGCACCAGCGTGGAGCCGGCGCCGAGGCCGCGCAGCGAAATGCCCGCGCCGCCACCGGCGAAGCCGTTGCCGAAGGTCTTGGGAATGGAGCCGGCGCCATCGGCGGTCAGCGTCTGCAGGTATTCGGCCACCGTGGTCTTGCCGGTGCGATCGATTTCCTGGCGGGTCACCACCTGCACCGGCGACGGTGTCTCGGTGTTGGTGCGCGGGATGTTCGAACCGGTGACGGTGATCCGGTCAAGGTTGGTGGCCTGTTCCTGCGCGAATGCAGAAGAGGAAGCCACGGCGCCGGCGAGCAGCAGGGCGCCGCCGGTGAGGATATGGGTGACGGACGTTGCCAGGTGGTTGCGGCGGCGGCTGGCGGGCCGTTGGATCGGGTGTTTCACAGCTTCTCTCCTGACTGGAAAACTCGAGCATTGAGGGCCGTCCCGGTGTGTCCCGGGACGCATCAATCTAGGTTTCCGGCAGGTGACGGAGGCGTGAAGTTTTACTGAATTCGTAACGGTTTTCCAACGAAGTTCAAATAACCGGGCAGATTGGCCCTGTGCCGATCAAGTCACCGTTCTGGCCGGCCCGGCGCACTGCCGGGCCGGCCTCTGACTCAGTCGGGCAGGGAGAACTGCACTGGCACCATGCCGATGGCCGGAACGGGCATGCCATCACGCTCGGCCGGCACGAAACGCCAGTGGCGCAGCACCTGCTGGCGCGCGGCCTGGTCCAGGCTGCGCGAGCCGCTGCTGCGTTCGATGCTGACGTTCACCGGCTGCCCGCTGGGGTCGACCTCCACCCGCAACAGCACCGTGCCCTGCTCGTGGTTGCGCAGCGCCTGGATCGGGTAGCTGGGCGGCGGGTTGCTGCGGTACTGCAACTGGGCACCGGCCAACGGCGTGGACGGGGCGATCGTCGGCGCCGCCTGCACCGCTGTCGGCTCGGCCGCTGGCAGGATGATGCCCTGGGCTTCCTCGACGGTGGCGGTGGGCGTCGGCAGCGGTGCGGGCACCGGCGTGGCCTGCCGCTTGTGCACCACCTCCACCTTTTCGGGAACGGTCGGCAGCGGTACCGGCGGCTTCGGTTCTTCCTTCGGAATGAACCGGATCGTGGTCTGGTCGCGGGGAAGTGCGGTGACGGCCTGGTAGGTCGCCGGAATCAGCAACATCAGGAACGCAAGCAGATGCAGGGCGATGGCCGCACTCCAGGCGGCAACGCGGGCGGGATCGAAGTGCAGGGGTACTACGGGATACGTACGAACCATGGTCCACCTCCATGCCAGTGTCGAAGTCCTCAACGCACCAGGGCCGCCATCGGGGTTGCCGCACGCGGCTGGCAGTCAATCATTAGCGCGCCGCCTCCACCACTGCCTAGAGGCAGGGGCGGCAGCGTTGAGCTGGCCTTCATGTAACGCTGCCGGCACGGCGGTGGTGGAAACGAAAACGGCGCCCTGCAGGGCGCCGTCGGGTTGAACGGAAGGGGCCTCAGCGGCCCAGTTCGAACACCACGTCCAGGTTCACCGACACGGTCGATTCACCCGGGGCGACCGGGGTGGCCTTGTCCATGGCCATGCCGGCGGCCTGCGCACGCATCATCGGCATCGGGCGGAAACCGCCACCGGAATTCTCGGAGATGCTGACAATACGGCGCACCTGCAGGCCAAGCGACTTCGCATAGGTCTGGGCGCGGGCCTGGGCCTTCTTCAGTGCCGCAAGGCGGGCCTCGTCATAGACCGGTTCGGGCTGGTCGATCTCGAACTGCGGGCCGTTGATCTGGTTGGCGCCCTGCGCGGCCAGCGCGTCCAGCACCTTGCCGAGCTTGGCGATGTCGCGGACCTTCAGGCTGACGGTGTTGCTGGCCTGGTAGCCGGTGATCTTCGGTGCTTCGTTGTCGGCATAACGGTACTGCGGGTTGAGGCTGACGCCGCTGGTCTGCACGTCGCGCTCGGCGATGCCGGCGGCCTTGATCGCAGCCAGTACCTTGTCCATCTGCTGGGCGTTCTGGCGCATGGCGCTGTTGCCGTCGGCGGCCTGGCTGACCACGCCGGCCGACAGGGTGGCGACGTCCGGCACGCGGGTGGCTTCGGCGTTGGCCGAGATGTTCAGCAGCGTGCCTTCGGCCGGGGCGGCGATCGACGGCGACGACGGGTCGGCATGGGCGGTCATCGAAGCTCCAAGAGCGAGGGACAGGGCAAGCAGCAGCGGGGTGGCGGTGCGGCGCATGGGATCTCCTTGTTGTGGCGGTGAGGGTGGTGTCGTAGCGATGAACGCGCTGTGAGTCCGTTCGGGGTTGCAGGCGCCAGGGAAGGATTGTCCGACGATTCAGGTACCGGCGTCAGGTTATGCTGTGTCGATGCTCTATCTTGCTTCCCGCTCCCCCCGACGCAACCAGCTGCTGGCCCGACTCGGACGCCCTTTCCAGGCCTTGGACCTGGAGGTTGTCGAGCAGCGCGCGGCCTCTGAAAGTGCCCAGGACTACGTCTGCCGGGTCGCCGCCGACAAGGCGCGCGCCGGCCTGGCGCGGGTGCTGGCCGATGACCCGCAGGCGCGGGTGCTGGGCTCGGATACCGAAGTGGTGCTCGATGGCGACGTATTCGGCAAGCCGGCCGATGCCGCCGACGCGCGGGCGATGCTGGCACGGCTGGCTGGGCGCACCCATCAGGTGATGACCGCCGTGGTGGTGGTGGACGCGCGCGGGCTGGACAGCGAACTGGTCGTTTCCGAGGTCACCTTCGCCGCGATCGATGCGGCCGACATCGCCGCCTACGTCGCCACCGGCGAGCCGCTGGACAAGGCGGGTGCCTATGCCATCCAGGGCGGCGCCGAACGCTGGATCGAACACCTTTCCGGCAGCTACTCCGGCGTCATGGGGCTGCCGTTGCTGCATACCGATCGTCTGCTGGCCCGCTGCGGCGTGCTGGCCCCAACTGCTGATGCCGCCAGGGAGGCTGCCGATGTCTGAGGAAATCCTGGTCAATGTGACCCCGCGCGAAACCCGGGTCGCGGTGATCGAGAACGGCATGCTGCAGGAACTGCACATCGAGCGCGGTTGGCGCCGGGGGGTGGTCGGCAACATCTACAAGGGCAAGGTGCAGCGGGTCATGCCGGGCATGCAGGCGGCATTCGTCGAAGTGGGGCTGGACCGCGCCGCGTTCCTGCACGCCAACGACGTGGTGCGGCCGGCACCGGTGGCCAGTGCCGACACCGAGAACACGACCCTGCCGCCGCCCTCCAGCGTGCCGATCGTGGAGCTGCTGCGCGACGGCCAGGACATCGTGGTGCAGGTGGTGAAGGATCCGATCGGGACCAAGGGCGCACGCCTGACCACCCAGATCAGCATTCCCTCGCGCTACATGGTGCTGCTGCCGCAATCGAAGGTGGTGGGCGTGTCGGCGCGTATCGAGGACGAAGGCGAGCGCGCACGGCTGAAGACGCTGGTGACCGAATTGTCGGCCCAGCACGGCGGCTACGGCTACATCGTGCGTACCAATGCCGAGGGCCAGCCGGCCGAGGCCATCGCCGAAGACATCGCCTATCTGTCACGGGTATGGAACGTGGTCGAGCGTCGCGGCCGCGAGGCGTCGTCGTGCAGCAACATCTATGAAGACCTGAGCCTGCCGCTGCGCTCGGTGCGCGACCTGATCCGCAAGGACGTGGACAAGGTGAAGGTGGACTCGAAGGAGACCTTCGCCCAGCTGCAGGCCTTCGTGGCCAAGTACATGCCGGTGCTGGCCGAGAAGATCGAGCTGTACAGCGGCGATCGTCCGATCTTCGACATGTTCGGGGTCGAGGACGAGATCGGCCGTGCGCTGGACAAGCAGGTACCGCTGAAGTCCGGTGGCTATCTGGTGATCGACCAGACCGAGGCGATGACCACCATCGACGTCAATACCGGCTCGTTCCTCGGCCAGCGAAACCTGGAAGAGACGGTATTCCGCACCAATCTGGAGGCCGCGCAGGCGGTGGCCAGGCAGCTGCGCCTGCGCAACCTGGGCGGCATCATCATCATCGACTTCATCGACATGGATGATGCCGAGCATCGCCGCCAGGTGCTGCGTACCCTGGAAAAGGCGCTGGCCCGCGACCACGCCAAGACCACGGTGTACGACTTCTCGCCGCTGGGGCTGGTGGAGATGACCCGCAAGCGCACGGTGGAAAGCCTGGAGCGCCAGCTCTCGGAGACCTGCCCGCAGTGCAGTGGTCGCGGCACCATCAAGACCACCGAAACGGTGACCTACGAAATCTTCCGCGAGATCACCCGTGCGGTGCGCCAGTTCGATGCCGCGCGCCTGCTGGTGATCGCTTCCAGCAAGGTGGTGGCGCGGATCACCGATGAGGAATCCACGGCGGTGGCCGAGCTGGAGGAGTTCCTCGGCAAGAGCATCCGCTTCCAGGCGGATGAGCAGTACCTGCAGGAGCAGTTCGATGTTGTTCTGCTCTGATCCAGGCCGACTGTCTGCTTTCGGTGGCCGATGAGCGCGCCGCCGCGCCTGCGACTGCGAAGGATCCGCCGTCATTTCATCGCCGCATGCGCGGTCGGCCTGGTCGGGCTTGCCCTGCTGATCGGCACCCTCAGCCAGCTGCTGCCGCTGGCTGAGCGCCATCCGGACAGGATCGCGGCCTGGCTGAGCGCGCGCGCCGGACAACCGGTGCGCTTCCAACGCCTGGACACCACCTGGACCCGACGCGGTCCATTGCTGCAGTTGAAGGGCCTGCGCATCGGCGCGGGCCAGGGCCTGGCCGTCGGCGAAGCCGAAGTGCTGGTGTCGATGTACAGCGGCCTGTTGCCGGGCCGCTCGCTGACCGAACTGCGCCTGCGCGGCCTGGCACTGGATCTGCAGCAGGCTGCCGATGGCCGCTGGTCGGTGCGTGGCCTGCCGCAGTCCAGTGCTGGCGGCGATCCACTGGACGCATTGCGCCGGCTGGGCGAACTGCAGGTGATTGGCGGCCGCCTGGGCGTGCATGCGCCTGCGCTGGGCGTCGACGCCAGCCTGCCACGCATCGATCTGCGCCTGCGCGTGGATGGCGACCGCCTGCGGGTGGGCGTGCGTGCCTGGGCACAGACCGACGCCTTGCCGCTGACGGCGGTGCTGGACCTGGATCGCCAGCGCGGTAACGGCCAGGCCTGGCTGGGTGCAGATCCGGTTGATTTCCGCGCCTGGTCGCCGTTGCTGGCTGCCGGTGGCATGCGCCTGCGCGAGGGCAAGGGCGAACTCAACCTGTGGCTGACCCTGCGGGATTTCGCGCCGGTGGCGCTGACCACCGATTCTGACCTGCGCGATCTGCGTATCGAAGGCGCGCCGATGCCCGGCATCGCGGGTCCGCAGGTGCAGCTGCAACGGCTGCAGGCGCGCCTGCGCTGGCAGCGGACCGCAGATGGTTGGGCGCTGCAGGTGCCACGCCTGCGCCTGCAGGCCGATGGCCGCCAGCAGCAGCTGGACGGCCTGCAAGTGCGGATTGGCAAGCAGATGCAGGTGCAGGCAGGGGCGGCGCAGGCGGGTCTCGCGCTGCGCGCGCTGTCACTCAGCGACCGGCTGGATGCGGGCCTGCGCCATTGGCTGTACCTGGCCAAGCCGCAGTTGGACGTGGCGCAGCTGCAGGTGCGCGGTCGGCAGGATGGCCCGTTGTGGGTACAGGGCGAACTGCAGTCGTTGGGCTTCGCCAGCGTGGGCAACTCGCCGGGCCTGCGCGGCCTGGGCGGCCGCTTCGAGGGCGATGCCGATGGCTTCAGCCTGCAGCTGCAGCCACAACGCCAGCTGCAGTTCGATTGGCCGACCGGTTTCGGCGTGCGTCATGATCTGCACCTGGCCGGGCAGATCGTCGGTTGGCGCGACGAGGGCGGTGGCTGGCGCATCGGCACCCCGGCGATGCGTGTGGAAGGCACCGACTACGCGGCCGATGTGCGCGGTGGTCTGTGGTTCCAGGGCGATGGCACCCGGCCGTGGATGCAGCTGGCGGCCAAGCTGGACGACGTACCGATGACCGCCGCCAAGCGTTTCTGGATCCATTCCAGAATGAGCAAGGGCGCCATCGACTGGCTGGACATGGCCCTGGCCGGCGGCCAGGTGCGCAACGGCATCGGACTGGTCAGCGGTGACCTGGACGACTGGCCGTTCGACAACAACGACGGCCGCTTCGAGGCCACCGGCCACATCACCCAGGGTGACATCCGCTTCCAGCATGATTGGCCGTTGATGAGCCAGGTGGACGCCGATGTCGCCTTCATCGGCCCAGGCTTCCACATGCAGGGTCGCGGTGATCTGGCCGGCGTAGCGGTACAGAAGTTCGAAGCCGGCATCCAGGATTTCGGCCAGCAGCCGCTGTATGTGCGCGCCGACAGCCAGGGCGATGCCGGCAAGCTGCTGGCAATGCTGCGGCAGAGTCCGCTGCACAAGGAATACGGCGACACCCTGGACAACCTCGCGGCAAGCGGCCCGGCCAACGTGCATTTCGACCTGCTGCAGCCGCTGCGCCATGACGAAGGTGGTGGTCACCTGCAGGGCACGGTGGACCTGGCTGGGCTGAAGCTGGTCGACAAGCGCTTCCAGCTGGAATTCGACAACATGCGCGGGCAGGCCCGCTACAGCAACGCCGGCTTTGCCGCCGAGGAACTGGCGGTGCGCCACCTCGGCCAGGACGGCCGGCTGAGCCTGCGCGCCGGTGGCTTCGTGCGTGACCCCAAGCTGGCCTTCGAATCGGAACTGGCCGCCACGCTCGACGCGGGCGTGCTGATCGACCGCGCACCGGAAATGGCGTGGCTGAAGCCGTACATCAATGGCACCTCGCCGTGGACCATCGCGGTGAACCTGCCGAAGGTGGCACCGGGTGCGCCGGCGCCGCCGAGTGAGCTGCGCCTGCGTTCGGACCTGGTGGGCACCCGCCTTGACCTGCCGGCACCGCTGCAGAAGCCGGCCAGCGAGCCGCTGCCGACCACCGCGGCCGCGCAGTTGCCGATGGGCGCTGGCCGCATCGACGTGGCATTCGGCCAGCGTCTGGCGCTTGCCGCGCGCAGCCACAACAACCAGACCGGCGTGCAGGTCACCCTGGGCAGCGACCGTGTCGACCGCGAGCCACCGCCCAGCGGGCTGACCATCAATGGCCGCAGCCCGACCCTGGATGCGCTGGAATGGATCGGCCTGGCCCGTGGCACCGGTGGCGATGGCGATCCGATGCCGCTGCGCGCAGTAGACGTGCAGGTCGGCCAGCTGATGCTGATCGGCGGCGTGTTCGAGCAGACCCGTCTGCAGCTGCACCCCGGCCCGCAGGCGCTGGACGTGCGCCTGGATGGCCCGTCGCTGGCAGGCAAGTTGAACGTACCCAACGCCGAGGGCGGCACCATCAGCGGCCAGCTCGAGCGGGTGTACTGGCAATCGTTGCCGACCCTTCCCGGAGCCACCGCAGCACCGGCACGGGTGCAGGCCGGTGCCGACGACATGGATCCGGCAAAACTGCCGCCGTTCGCGCTGGACATCGCCGACCTGAAGTTCGGCAAGGTCGTGCTGGGCCAGGCAGTGCTGCGCACGCGGCCGATCGCCAATGGCCTGAGCGTGGAAGAACTGCGCTTCCGTGCCCCCAGCCAGGAGATCGACATCCGTGGTCGTTGGCTCGGCAAGGGCGGCGGGTCGCGCACTGCGCTTGATGCGCAGGTGCGCAGTGAAGACCTGGGCGGGTTGCTGCAGAACCTCGATTACGGCGGCCAGCTGCGCGGCGGCTCCGGCCACGCCCAGCTGCAGGCGTCGTGGCCCGGTGGTCCTTCCGATTTCCAGCTGGGCAACCTGCAGGGCCAGCTCGATGTGAATGCCCGCAATGGCCAGCTGCTGGAGCTGGAACCGGGTGCCGGCCGCGTGCTGGGCCTGCTCAGCGTCGCCCAGCTGCCGCGGCGGCTGATGTTCGACTTCCGCGATTTCTTCTCCAAGGGCTTCGCGTTCAACCAGGTCGAGGGCAGCGTGCAGTTCGGCGAGGGCATGGCGCGTACCGACAAGGTGCTGATCGAAGGGCCGGCAGCGAACATCACCATCCGTGGCGAGGCCGACCTGCGCAAGCAGCAGTTCGACCAGACCATCGACGTCAACCCGCGCGCGGGCAACCTGCTGACCGTGGTCGGCGCGGTGGCCGGCGGCCCGGTAGGCGCGGCGCTGGGTGCCGCCACCAATGCGGTATTGTCCAAGCCACTGGGCGAGATCGGCGCCCGCACCTACAAGGTGACCGGCCCGTGGAAGGAGCCCAAGGTGGAAGTGATCGAGCGCAGCCGCGAACGCGCGCCAGCGCCGGCACCGCTGCCGCGCATACAACCATTGCCGGCCGTGCCGCCGACCGTCACCGAACCACCGCCGCCGCGTTGAGCCCGGCGTCTCCGTTTCCTCCGGCGGGCTTGCCTGGCCGCCTTCACACCCCCAGATCGAGACCATGACTGACAACGCCCTGACGCTTGCCCAAGACCGCCTGTTGCGCCCCGGTGGCCTGGATACCGCCGGCCTGGAGCGCACCTTCGGCCAACTGCTCGGCCCTGGTGTGGACTTCGGCGACCTGTACTTCCAGCACGCCCGGCGCGAAAGCTGGAGCGTGGAAGACGGCATCGTCAAGGACGGCGCCCATTCCATCGAGCAGGGCGTGGGCGTGCGCGCGATTGCCGGCGAGAAGACCGGCTTTGCCTATTCCGATGACATCCACGCCGGTGCTCTGCTGGCGGCGGCGCAGTCGGCACGTGCGATCTCGCGCGAAGGTGGCGCACAGACCGGACGCTCGCTGCTGCGCGGCGATGCGCGCGTGCTGTATCCGGCACTGGACCCGATCGACGGCATCGGCAACGAAGCCAAGGTCGAGGTGCTCAAGCGCCTGGACGGTTACCTTCGCGCGGCCGACCCGCGCGTGAAGCAGGTGATGGTCAGCCTGTCCGGTGGCGTGGATACCGTGCTGGTCGCCCGCACCGATGGTGTGCTGGGCGCCGATGTGCGCCCGCTGGTGCGCTTGAACGTGCAGGTGATCGTTGAACAGAACGGTCGCCGTGAGTCGGGTTATTCCGGCGGCGGTGGTCGCTACGGCTATGAAGTGCTGTTTGCCGATGGCCGCCCGGAAGCCTTCGCACGCGAGGCGCTGCGGCAGGCATTGGTGAACCTGGAGGCGGTGCCGGCACCGGCCGGGGTGATGCCTGTGGTGCTGGGGCCGGGCTGGCCGGGCGTGCTGCTGCACGAGGCGGTCGGCCATGGCCTGGAAGGTGACTTCAACCGCAAGGGCACCAGTGTCTACGCCGGCAGGATCGGCGAGCGCGTGGCTGCCCCGGGCGTGACCATCGTCGACGACGGCACCCTGGATGGGCGGCGTGGTTCACTCAACATCGATGACGAAGGCCACCCGACCCAGTGCACCACGCTGATCGAGGACGGTATCCTGGTCGGCTACATGCAGGACAGCCTCAACGCGCGGCTGATGGGCGTGGCGCCGACCGGCAACGGCCGTCGCGAATCGTTCGCGCACATGACCATGCCGCGCATGACCAACACCTACATGCGCGCCGGCCAGCATGATCCGCAGGAAATGATCCGTTCGGTGAAGAAGGGCCTGTACGCGGTCAATTTCGGTGGCGGCCAGGTCGACATTACCAGCGGCAAGTACGTGTTCTCGGCCACCGAGGCCTACCTGATCGAGGATGGCCGGATCACCGCTCCGGTGAAGGGCGCGACCCTGATCGGCAACGGCCCGGAAACCATGCAGAAGGTGCGCATGGTCGGCAACGACCTGGCCTTGGACGAGGGCGTAGGCATCTGCGGCAAGGACGGGCAGAGTGTGCCGGTCGGTGTCGGCCAGCCGTCGCTGCTGATCGAGGGCATCACCGTCGGCGGTACCCAGGCCTGAGCACGGCGATGGCCACAGCCACCGCCATGCCCGACGGGGACTCAGTCCTCGTCGGCGTCGTCGACCGGCTCGTCTGCCTCGACGTCCTCGCCGGACGCCTTCAGGCCCAGCGCGGACGGCAGCATCAGCGTGCGCAGCACCTGGAAGATCTCGCGGTAGGCGCGTGGCGGCTTGTTTTTCGCTTTTTCGGCCTGGGCGTTGCGTACCAGCGTGCGCAGCTGCTGGCGGTCGGCCTGCGGATGGTCATCCAGCAGCGCGGCCAGCGCCTTGTCGCCTTCATTCATGAGGCGTTCGCGCCAGTCTTCGACACGGTGCATCATCGCCACTTCGCGGCGCCCGGTTTCGCTGTTGGCATCCAGCGCATCGCGGATCGCGTCCAGCGCGGCATCGTCCTCGCGGCGCATGTGCTTGGCCAGGAACGCCAGCTGCCGCTTGTGCGCGATGTGGGCGGTGATGCGCTTGCACTCGGCGATGTGTGGCAGCAGGTCCTCCGGGATCGGCAGGCGCGCCAGCTGGGCCGGGGTCAGCGACACCAGTTTCTCGCCCAGGGCCAGGACGTCGAGCGCATCGCGCCGGTTCTGGCTGCGGCTCTTGTCGTGGAATTCACCGGTTTCTTCGTCGCGTCCGCGCATCGTCCATACCTGATTTCAAAAAAAGTCGCCCGGCGTGATGCCGGGCCCAACCCGCACAGGATAAAGCATTGAACGTGATCGCCCCTGAAGTCGCCGTCGGCGACGACAGCCCGGCCCGGCTGGAACGGCTGGCCGACATCTCCCAGCAGCTGCTGCAGCGTGCCCGCGCGCTGGGCGCCAGCCAGGCAGAGGTCAGCTGCAGCGAGGACCGCGGGCTGGAGGTCAATGTCCGTCTCGGCGAGGTCGAGACCGTGCAGTCCACCCGTGACCGCGGCATTGCCGTGACCGTCTACTTCGGCCAGCGCAAGGGCAGTGCCAGCACCGCCGACCTGCATGAGGGCAGCCTGCTGGCCACCGTCGAGCAGGCCTGCGCGATCGCCCGCCATACCGAGGACGACCCGGCCGCCGGCCTTGCCGAGGCCGGGTTGATGGCCCGCGACTTCCCCGAACTGGACAGCTGGCACCCCTGGGAGCTGCAGGCCGACGAGGCGGTGGACCTGGCACTGGCCTGCGAGGCAGTGGGCCGCGAAGCCGATGCGCAGATCCGCAATTCCGATGGCGCCTCGGTGTCGAGCATGCAGAGTGTGTCGGTCTATGCCAATTCGCACGGCTTCATCGGCCGCGAGCGCGGTACCCACCATTCGATCGGCTGTGCGCTGATCGCCGGCACCGGCGACGGCATGCAGCGCGACGGCTGGTACACCGGCGCACTTGCCCGCGAGGATCTGGAAGATCCGGCCAGCGTGGGTCGCCGGGCCGCCGAGCGCACGGTCGCCCGCCTGCAGCCACGCTCGCTGCCGACCGGCAGCATGCCGGTGCTGTACGCGCCGGAAGTAGCGCGCAGCCTGGTGGGCCATCTGCTGTCGGCGGTCTCCGGCGGCGCACTGTACCGCCAGGCCAGCTTCCTGCTGGACAGCGTCGACCAGCAGCTGTTCCCCGACTGGATGCAGATCGAGGAGCTGCCGCACCTGCGCCGTGGCCTGCGCTCGGCCGCCTTCGACGGCGACGGCGTTGCCACGCGTGCCTCGGCCCTGGTCCGCGACGGCGTGCTGCAGCGCTACGTGCTGGGCAGCTATTCGGCCCGCAAGCTGGGCCTGCAGACCACCGCCAATGCCGGCGGCGTGCACAACCTGCAGCTGGCGGCCAATGCCGGTTCGCTGCAGGAGATCGCCGCGCAGATGGGCAACGGCCTGCTGGTGACCGAGCTGATGGGGCAGGGGGTGAACGGGGTGACCGGCGACTACTCGCGCGGCGCCGGCGGCTTCCGCGTGGAGAACGGCCAGATCCAGTATCCGGTGGATGGCATCACCATCGCCGGCAACCTGCGCGACATGTTCATGGCCATCGAGGCGGTTGGCAGCGACGTCGATCCGCGCTCGCATATCCGCACCGGCTCGATCCTGGTGGGACGGATGACGATCGCCGGCAATGATTGATGCCATTGATGGCGTAAGCTAGGCCCGCCTGACGCGACCGGCTTGCCGCCGGTCGGTCAAGACCACCCAAAAAAAAGGAGTTTTGTCGTGAGCGAATTCGAGAACGTCCCGGCGGCCAGCAGCGTACCCGCTGACCAGCGCACCATGGCCCTGGCGGCGCACCTGCTGGGCATCTTCACCTGGTTCATCGGTGCACTGATCATCTGGCTGATCAACAAGGATGACGCCAGCAAGGCCTTCGTCACCGACCAGGCCAAGGAAGCGCTGAACTTCCAGATCACCGTTTCCATCGCGATGTTCGTCTGCATCATCCTGAGCTTCGTGATCATCGGCATGTTCCTGGCGCCGATCGTCGGCCTGCTCAGCCTGGTCTTCAGCATCATCGCTGCGGTGAAGGCCAACAACGGCGAAGCTTACCGTTACCCGTTCGCGCTGCGCCTGATCAAGTAAGCGGTAACGATCAACGACGCAAGAAGAAACGCCCGGCAATGCCGGGCGTTTCCGTATGCGGCGCGCATGGTGGCGCGGGGCCATGCCCGGCGAGCGCGCAGCATGGCAGCTCCACGCCTGCGATCAGTGGTCGCGTTCTACCGCCAGTGTGGCCAGCGCGCGCAGCGCATCGGCCTCTTCGTGATAACCCGCCAGCGCCTGCTGCATGCGAGCGGACAGTTCGCGCAGCTGCGCCTTGGCACCGTCCATGCCGAGCAGGGCGGGGAAGGTGCTCTTGTCCTGGGCCTGGTCCTTGCCGGCGGTCTTGCCCAGCTGCTCGGAACTGGCTTCGACATCGAGGATGTCATCGCGGACCTGGAAGGCCAGGCCGAGCGCATCGGCGAAACCGTCCAGCTGGGCCAGCACGGGTGCGGGCGCATCACCGCACAGCGCACCCATGCGCACCGCAGCGCGGATCAGCGCGCCGGTCTTCAGCGCATGCATGCGGGTCAGGGCTGCCAGCGACTGCTGCTGGCCCGTGGCATCGATGTCCAGCGCCTGGCCGCCGCACATGCCGGCCGCGCCGGAGGCATGGGCCAGGGTCTGCAGGCACGCCACGCGCAATGCCGCCGGCAGCGGCGCATCGGCCAGCAGGCCGAACGCACGGGTCTGCAGGGCGTCACCGGCGAGGATCGCGGTGGCTTCGTCGAAGGCGATGTGGGTGGTGGGCTTGCCACGGCGCAGTGCGTCGTCATCCATGGCCGGCAGGTCGTCATGCACCAGTGAGTAGGCGTGTATCAGCTCCACCGCCATCGCTGCGGCATCGAGCTTGTCCAGCGGGGCGCCGAACACCTGGCCGGCGGCATAGACCAGCAAGGGGCGCATGCGCTTGCCGCCACCGAGCACGGAATAGCGCATCGCCTGGTGCAGGCGTTGCGGTGCTTCGGCCGGTGAGGGCAGGGCGGCGTCGAGCTGGCTTTCGATACGGTCGCGCCAGCGCGAGAACAACGCCTCAGCCGTCATGGCTGGGCGGATCGAAGGGTTCGGCGGTTTCGGGCTGGGCCGGATCGCTGAGCAGGCGTACGCGCAGTTCGGCCTGCTCCAGCGCCTGCTGGCACTGGCGGTACAGACCCACGCCACGTTCGTAAGCACTGAGCGAGGCTTCCAGGCTGAGCTCGCCGGTTTCCATCTGCTCCACCAGTTGTTCCAGCGATTCGAGCGACTGCTCGAACTGGGCGACGGGGGAGGCGTTTTCGGGGGACTTCTTGGCCATGCGACAAGTGTGGACGGCGCGCGCGCGAGGGTCAATTCACCAGCCGCCCGGATGCCACTGCAACTGCGCGTTGCGTGCCTGCAGCCAGGCCTGCAGCGGTGCGGCAATGACTACGTCGGCGGCCGCCAGCAGCTGCCCCTGATCGAACAACAGGGGCAGCTGTGTGCGTCGCCAGGGCGCCAGGTGTTCGCGCTGCAGGCAGTCCTTCAACGCGGATGAATGCGTACGGCCGGGCAGCACGATGCGTTCGCCGCCCTGGCGGGCGCGCAGTTGCAGCGGGTGCTCGAAGCCGTCAGTGCCAAGCAGGCGCAGCTGGCCGCCGTCGGGCAGCTGCAGCGGCGCGCGTCCGTCCCATGTCGCCTGCCAGTTCTTCGGCAGTACCGGCAGCTCTGTGGGCATCAGGTAGGCATGCTGGCGCCACTGGCGAATGGCGTGCTGCTGCCAACGCACCTGAGATTGCCGATCGGCGCCTGCCGCCATCAATTCGTTCTGCACCTGCCGCAGCACATGCGCTGGCAACGGGGCTGCGTCATGACGGCGCACCCATGCACGCAGCACGCGTGCCGCACGCTCCGGTGCGACCTGGCGCAGCAGCTCCAGCGACAGCACCCGGGGTGCCACTTCCAGGTGAGCGAGCAGCTCGGCGTCTTCTTCATCCAGCAATGCACGGGTCTGCGCGCAATGCGCGGCGCTGCCCGCCAATGCGGCGGTGGCGTGTGGCCAGCGCTGGCGCAGCAGCGGCAGTACCCGCAGGCGCAGGAAATTGCGGTCGGCGTGATCTTCGCTGTTGCTGGCGTCTTCGATCCACTCCAGGCTGTGTGTGGTGGCGTAGGCCAGCAGGGTCCTGCGAGGTACATCGAGCAATGGCCGCCACAGCCGATGGCCGTCGAGCGGGCTGTCAGCGGTCATCGCCGCCAACCCATCGATGCCCGAACCGCGCAACGCGCGCAGCAGGAAGGTCTCGGCCTGGTCGTCCTGGTGCTGGGCCAGCGCCAGGGTTTCCCCAGCCTGCAATTCGGCGGTGAATGCCGCGCGGCGTGCCAGCCGGGCTGCACCTTCTATTCCATGGCCGCCCTCACGCGTGACCTGCACGTGGTGCACGGCCAGTTCGATGCCCAGCGCAGCACATTGCTGCTGGCAGTGGCGCACCCAATCATCGGCAGCCGGTTGCAGGCCGTGGTGGACATGGATGGCACGCAGCGGCGTGCCGGCGGCCTGCGCCGATTGCCACAGCCAGTGCAGCAGCACGGTCGAATCCAGGCCGCCGCTGTAGCCGACCAGCAGCGGTACATCCAGCGGAACGAGGGCGGGGAAGGCGGTCACGGCGGCAAGTATAGGGTGGGTGGGTGAGTCGGCAGGGCTGCGCCCTGCACCCGCAGAGGCTGGAGCAACAGCCAAAGCAACAGCAACAGCAACAGCGAGCATTCCGTGGGATGGCGGGGTGGGTCCGGTTGCGGGGGACGCCGTAAACC